>NCFD01000158.1 GCA_002281005.1 Acidocella sp. 35-58-6
CACGCGCCGTGCCCAACTCCACCGCCATGTCGTAATGTGTCATCTCCAGCAGTCCGTGCGCGTCGGCGCGCTCACCCAGCATCGAAGCCAGCCTTTGGTCGATCTTGCCAAACGCCACCTCCTCGATCCGCAATAGCAAATCGGCAATCCGCGCCCCATAAGCCGCAAATACAAACTGCCGGAACCCGGCAGACTGCGCCAGCAAACTCATGAACCCCGGTAGCGGCAGCGCCTGCGCCACAATATCGCTCTCGGCCACACCGTCGGCGTCGTAATCGGTACTGGTCATCAAACAGGCGGTGGTCACAATGCAGGTCTCACCCGGCCCCACCCGGTACAGCACAATCTCGCGCCCGGTCTCGCCGGTTTTACACACCCGTATCTGACCGGAGCGCACAATCAAAAACGCCCGGCAAGGGCTGCCCTCGCCAAACACCCGCATCCCTGCAGGCGCCGTCATGGCATGGCTCAGCGAACCCAATAACACCCGGCCCGGCTCATCCAAGCCCGCCAGCGCCGGAACCTGCGCCATCCAATCCTCGGCCATTTCAGCGCCGCCCGGCATTGCGCGCGCGCGAGGCCAGCCCCAGCATCATCTGCCGGCAATAAGCGGTATCAGGAATATGGGTGGTTTTGCACGCTGCCTCGGCGTTCAGCGCCGCCGTAATCGCCTGGCTCAACGCTGCCACATTCCACAGCCCCAGCGCCTTGGTCACCACCGGCACCCGCTTGAAAAACACCGGCGGCCGCATCCCCGCCACCGCCTCTGAGACCGATTCCCCTGGCGAGATTTGCGCCGCCAGCACCCTGAGGCGCATCAGCTCACCCAGCAATATCCGCACCACCGCCACCGGCGACTCCCCAGCCTCGAACGCCAGCGCCAGCGCCCGGTCAGTGCCCGCCGTGTCACCCGTCAATGTCGCATCAATGGCATCCTGCATCGAACTCTCACCGCCATCGGCCAGCGCCGCCTGCACGTCGGCAAGGCTCAACCGGCGGCTCTCACCTGCGTATAAATACAGCAATTCCACCGCCTGGCGGATCGCGCCGTCTTCCCCAGCCAGGTTCAACCCCACCCAGGCGGCAGCCTCACTATCGATGGCCACCCCAAGAGCCCGCAGCCGCTCGGTCAATGCCCGCGGCAGCCGCGCCGCATCCACCGCATAACAAGCGATGCACGCCATATCCGAGCTTTTTTCCGCCAGCGTCCGCAATTTCGACTTTGGTGTTAACTCACCACCTTCCAAAATCACCAGCGCCTCCGGCTTGGTTTTCAGCAGCGCCTCAACGGGTTTCACTGCACTTTCCCCAGCATCGCGCAACCGCACCACCCGCCGCCCGCCCATCAATGACGCCGCCGTCGCCTCCTCCAGCAGCCGTGTCACATCGTGCAATTCGGTATAATTGAAGGCATCATCGGTGCTGCCCACCACCGCCTTTACCAGCGCCAGCGCACGCTCAGCCACCAACCCGCCATCCGGGCCATAAATCAATATAACATTGGCAGCACCGGGGTTTTTTAAAAACGCCTCAACCCTTGCGGCATCAATCTTCATCCCGGCGCGGGTGCCGCCGGATGGGTTTTGAAATACACCGATACCTGCTGCGTAATCTGGGCGGCAATCTGGTCCGCCAATTGCTGGTTCACCGTGCCGGTCTCTTGCGATTGTGCAAAATATTGCTGGTTGATGATATTCAGCGCATCCGATGTCACCGCCTGCCCGCTCGCCAAGGCCTGCGCCGGCGCGCCAATTGGCGCTAGCGACCAAGTGGCCCTGGCGTTGAACCGCTCGCGCGAAACCGAGGTATCCGCCTGCACGCCAATCTCTTCCGGCGTAATCACATAGCTCACATTCAGCACATAAAGCTGCTGGGTCGGGCTACCCTGTCGCTGCATCTGCGCCTCCAGCGCCTCATGCAGCAACTGGCCGGGGCGCTCAGGGATATTGGCGATCTTTACCTGCTCAAGCTGCCGTTGCACATCAGCACCGTCATCGCCGCCGTAAAGCGGCGTGAACCCGCACCCGGCAAGTACCAGCAGCCCAGCCAGGGATAAAAATTTACGGTTTGACGACAAAGTTCACGATCCTGCCCGCCACATAAATTTCCTTCACGATGGTCTGGCCCTTTAATGCGCCAGCCACCGCCTCTTTGGCAATCGCAATGGCCTGGGCCGCCTCAGTGGCGGTGGGAATGGTCACGGTACCCTTCAGCTTGCCGTTCACCTGCACCGCCACCGTCACCTCATCCTTCACCAGCAAGGCAGGCTCAGCTTCCGGCCATGGCTGCATGGTCACCAACCCGCTGCCAGGGTTCAGCAACGCATTCATCGCTTCGGCCACATGCGGGATCATCGGCGCCACCAGCCGCGCCAAAATCTCAATGGCTTCCCTGCGCGCCCACAACAGCGCCGCCTCCGTTGGGCTATCACCCACCAGCGCACCGGAAAGCTCATAAGCCCGCGCCACCGCCAAATTAAACGCAAATGTCTCCAGCGCCTCGGTCACCGCCACGATGCTCCGATGTGTGAGTTGCCGCAGCTTCTTTGCCTCGCCCTCAAACGTGGCGGGCTTGGCCATCTGCGGCTCAGTCGCTATCGTCTCGGCCAGCCGGTAAATCCGCTGCACGAACCTGAACGCCCCCTGTGCGCCGGTTTCCGTCCACTCCACATCGCGCTCCGGTGGATTGTCCGACAGCACAAACCAACGCGCCGCATCCGCCCCAAACCGCTCAATAATCACCCCCGGGTCCACGGTGTTGCGCTTGGATTTCGACATTTTCTCAATCCGCCCCACCGTGACCGGCCGGCCATCGGCAGAAGTTGCCGTGCCATCAGCATGCTTGGTCACCTCCTCAGGATATAACCAGTTGCCATCAGCATCCTTGTAGGATTCATGCGTGACCATGCCTTGCGTAAACAACCCGGCAAACGGCTCTGATACCGCCAGATGCCCGGTCTGTCGCATCGCCCGGGTAAAGAACCTGGCATATAGCAGATGCAAAATGGCGTGCTCGATGCCGCCCACATACTGGTCCACCGGCAGCCAATGATTTACCGCCGCCAAATTGGTCGGGGTGGCGGACTTCGGCGCGGTAAACCGCGCAAAATACCACGAGCTATCAATGAACGTATCAAACGTATCGGTCTCGCGCACCGCCTTAGCCCCGCATTGGGGGCAATTCACATGCTTCCAGGTGGGGTGATGATCGAGCGGATTGCCGGGCTTATCAAAGGTCACATCCTTCGGCAGCACCAGCGGCAAATTCGTCTCCGCCACCGGCCCGCAGGCGTCACAATGTATCACCGGGATCGGGCAGCCCCAATAGCGCTGGCGGGAAATCCCCCAATCGCGCAGCCGCCAATTCACCACCGATTTCCCAGCGCCGATTGTCTCTAACTCAATAATTGCCGCGGTTTTGGCAGCCCCCGTGCTCAACCCATCCAGAAACCCGGAATTCACAATAAACCCGTCGCCATCAAGCGCCTTATTGCCAATCTCGGGAACTTCACCGGCTTTCGGCGAGACCACTACCGGCACCGGCAAATGATATTTCCGGGCAAAATCCAAATCACGCTGGTCGCCGCAAGGGCAGCCGAAAATCGCCCCGGTGCCATATTCCATCAGCACAAAATTAGCGATCCACACCGGGAATTTTTCGCCGTTAAACGGATTAACAACTTCAAGGCCGGTATCAAAGCCCTTCTTCTCGGCGGTCTCAATCGCCGCCTCAGATGTCCCCTGGCTGGCACACTCGGCAATAAACGCCGCTGCCGCGTCGTTCTGCGCCGCCACTTGTTTGGCTATTGGGTGCTCCGGCGCAATCGCCAAAAAACTCATCCCGAACAACGTATCAGGCCGTGTGGTATAAACCGTGATCCCCTCATCGGTGCCCACCAGCGGGAACGTCACCTCGGCCCCCTCGGAGCGGCCAATCCAGTTCTCCTGCATCAACTTCACCCGCTCCGGCCAGCGCGGCAGTTCACCCAAGCCAGCCAGCAAGTCCGGCGCGAAGTCGGTGATCTTCAAAAACCACTGCGAGAGAATTTTGCGCTCCACCAACGCACCTGAAAGCCACCCCCGTCCCTCGATCACCTGCTCATTGGCCAGCACGGTGTTATCCACCGGGTCCCAGTTCACAGCACTCTGCTTGCGCTCCACCAGCCCTGCTGCCCAAAAATCCAAAAACAAACGCTGCTGCTGGCCGTAATATTCAGGGTCACACGTCGCAAACTCGCGGGACCAATCAAGCGACAGCCCCATCCGCTTCAGCTCGCCCCGCATGGTAGCGATATTCGCATAGGTCCAGCTTGCCGGGTCGGTCTTGCGCTGGCGTGCCGCGTTCTCAGCCGGCAGACCAAACGCATCCCACCCCATCGGGTGCAGAACTTCATGGCCTAACGCGCCACCACATCGCCTAGCGTGTAGTTGCGCACATGCCCCATATGGATTTTGCCCGACGGATACGGGAACATCTCCAGCACATAGTATTTTGGCTTATCGCCCGAAGGCACATCCGATGCGGTAAAACACCCAGCCTTGTCCCATGCCGCCTGCCAGGCGGGCTCAGCATTGGCAAAATCATACTTTTGCACCGCCGTCTCGGCAGCGCGATTGGTCATATCACTCACAAAATGCATCCATCAAAAGGCTAGTCTGTTTAACCGCCCACCTTCACGCATGGCAATGCGGCCTCACACCAGCCTGATATGCCCCGGATAGCGCGTCAGTCGCGCATCCACCGTCAGCAGGCACAGCCCCTCACACGCCGCCTGCGCCACCAAAATCCGGTCGAAAGGGTCACGGTGATGTAGTGGCAAATCCGCCACCGCGGCACCATGCAAGCCAGTCACAGACAATTCCTCATACCCGTTGGCGAGTAAACCTTGCCGCAATATCCCAGGGTCCACGGCAAAATCCTGACGCGCCAAACTACGTTTAATGGCAATTTCCCAAATACTTGCAGCGCTAAAATACCGTTCAACACCAGGGGCCATTATCATATCGAAGGCCGCTTTTGTCAGTTTCGGATCATTGGAGGCCGCCCAGATTAACAAATGCGTATCAACCAGCAGCCTCACAAGCCGAACATTTCCTCAATATCCTTGGCAAAGGGCGTCTTAATATCATCGGGAACGCTGATCTGGCCTTCCATGAACCCGATTGGCCGCTTTTTGGTCGCCGGAGCCTCCTCCAGCGCTACAATCTTCACCATCGGCTTGCCGGCCTTGGCAACCACCACCACCTCACCCCGCGCCGCCGCCTCAACCAGCCGTGAGAGATGCGTTTTGGCCTCATGGATATTTACAGTGATCACGACACACCCCAACTAAACTAAGTCTAGTTAGTCTAGTCTACTCCACCTCAGCCCGCAACCAAAACCTCAGCAAACCCGTAATCACCCAAAGCCGCCTTCATAATCTCCAAATCCGGCAGCTTGCCCGTGAAAAACGCCCGCTCCGGGCCATTCGCCACAGCTCTTGCCGCGCCACCACCGCCTCGGTCTG
>NCFD01000159.1 GCA_002281005.1 Acidocella sp. 35-58-6
ATCTGGTGATGTTCGACGCTGCGTCTGACGCTGTCTTTGAAGCGTTGGGGATTGGCCAGGATTATCGGCGTACCGCAGATAGTACTTGTTTTGCGGCCGAAACGCATTTGGTTTACGAGCAGGAGATGAATGTAGGCGACTGGGCTCGTATTCTTACGACCATTATCGATGTGGATACCAAGCGCCTGCATTTGGCACATGAGATGGTGCAGGAAGGGAAGGCGGCGCGTGCCTGCCTGCAGGAAATCATGTTTGTGAATGTGAGCCTTACGACCCGGCGGGTGGTGCCTTGGACGGCGCTAGCCCTGGAAAGCTTGCAGGCTGCATTGGCGGCGCACAACGCTTTGCCGCGCCCCGCGAAGTTGGGGCGTGCGATAGGGATTAGGCGTTAAACGAGCTTGAGGATAAAGAAGCCGCCGACGATTCCGGCGGCGAGCAGCGTGGTAACCAGTACAAGCCGCTTTTCGATGAAGTTCGCTATGGGCTCTCCGAACAACCTCAGCAATGTAGCCAGAAGAAAGAAACGCCCGCCTCTGGTAATGATGCTGGCTACCATGAACAGCGGAAAATTGAACGCTGCGGCGCCAGCAGCGATGGTGACGATTTTATATGGAATGGGGGTGAGGCCTTTGATGAGAATAACCCAAAGCCCATACTGCGCAAATTTTTGCTGAAACGCCACAAAAGCGGCGTGATAGTGATAAAAATTGATGATCGGCTGGGCAAGTTTGGCGAACAGCCAGAACCCTATGGCGTAACCCAGAGCGCCGCCGAGGACACTGCCGGCGGTTGATATCGCGGCAAACCAGAACGCCCGGCGCGGGCGGCCAAGAGCCATCGGTATCAGCAGGGCATCAGGTGGAACTGGAAAAAAGCTGGCTTCAGCAAAAGCAATGCAAAACAGCCAGACCGCGGCAGCCGGCCGTTCGCTGAGAGAGATAATCCAGTCGTAAAATCGTTTAAGCATGGTGTTGCCATGCCATAGCGGCATTAAAGCGGCAACGTGATTTTTACACGCAAACCGGCGCCTGGTAAATTGGAGAGAGAAATATCGCCGCCATGAGTGCGAATGATATTGCGGGCTATGGAGAGCCCCAGCCCGGAACCGCCGGTCTCCCGGTTGCGGCTGGTTTCAAGCCGCCGAAACGGCTCAAAAACAGTCTCGGACTCTGCCGTTGGGATGCCGGGTCCATTATCCTCGATATAGATTTGGACTGTTGCAGAGTCCTTCTGGCTTAGGCGTATCCGGGCGGCATCGCCATATTTAAGGGCGTTATTCACAAGGTTCACAATGGCGCGTTTTAGGCTGAGTGGCCGGGCATTTATGGCTAAATGTTCTGGTCCTTCGTAACTTAACGCATCAACGCGATCTGGCATACCGTCGCCGGCTTCATCGAGAATTGTTCGTAGCAAACTGGGCAGATCAATGCGTGTCAGGGCTTCGCTTGCGGCGATGTCGCGGCCGAAAGCTAACGTGGCGGCCACCATAGCTTCCATTTCATCCAGATCATTCAGCATTTTAAGGCGCTGCTCGTCATCCTCCATATACTCGGCGCGTAGTTTCAGCCGCGTTATCGGCGTTCGCAAATCATGGCCGATTGCGGTGATTAAAAATGTGCGGTCTTCAACAAATTTGCGAATTCTGGATGCCATTGTGTTAAAGGCGACGGCAGCCGTAACAAGTTCAATGGGTCCGGTTTCGGGTAAGTCGGGCGCGTTTGCGACATCGCGTCCAAGTCTTTCGGCTGCTTGTGCCAAGGTGCGGACCGGGATCAAGAGCTGCCTGACTGCCCAATAAATCATTACCGCACCAAGCAACGACATCACGATGAAGGCCGTACCGAATTCAGGCGAGCGCCATGGTTCTGGCCGTGTGATAGGTGACTCGATGGTTAGCCACATTTGCGGGCCACGTAGTTTTGGCGTTTGGTTCTGAGTCTGCATTGTCGTTGGGTTGTCAGGGGGCAAGGTGGGCATTGGCAACCCGGTGGGGGTATTATCAGGAAGTGCGAAGCTGACAATATATCGCGGCGGGTTGATGGCGCCGCGTAGCTCGAGTCCGCGAGGGCGTATAACAGGGGGGATGCCATACCCGATGATACTTGCGCGCAAAATTTGCCGTGC
The DNA here is from genome assembly GCA_002281005.1 of Acidocella sp. 35-58-6. GTDB lineage: Bacteria > Pseudomonadota > Alphaproteobacteria > Acetobacterales > Acetobacteraceae > Acidocella. Next base: position 2,125 of record NCFD01000159.1, read on the forward strand.
CGCCAAAGGGAGTTGGAATGTATCATCGCGCGATGGCGGACTATTACTTAAGCTAATTGCATCACCGCTGGGTATCGGTTCCGTACCCAGTACTGCAGCTCGTTGGCTGGGTGCGATGGCCGCAACATGGCGATAGATGATAACATCCTGAGTAGCAATTTCGCGTTGCTGTTCAAAGCGTGCAAGATTAATCTGATTGACCGTGTGAATACCTAGGCCAAACGCCTGAATGATCGCAAAGCCGAATAGTAAAATGAGAATTGTCCGGCCTGCGAGACTTTGTGGCCAGAGCGATAATTTCATGTTCGCTCGACAGGAGTGGACAGAACGTATCCACCGCCTCGTACGGTCTTGATGAGTTGCGCGTTGCGGCCATCATCTTCAAGTTTGCGGCGTAAGCGAGACACTGCCACATCAATGGCGCGGTCGAAGGGGCCCGCTTGGCGGCCACGCAGTAAGTCCAGCAGCATGTCTCGCGTTAAAACGCGGTTTGGCCGATCCAGCAAGGCCAGGAGTAATTCATATTCACCCCCCGTGATCGCCACTTCGACACCGGAGGGGTCCAACAGCCTGCGACGGGCCGTCTCAAGCAGCCAGCCTGAAAACCGGTAAGTCTTGGCGGTGCTTTCGGTCGGGCGGTCTTCTGTTTCACTGGTCCGGCGAAGAACAGCACGGATTCTCGCTAGCAATTCCCGCGGGTTAAATGGTTTTGTCACATAATCATCAGCGCCTAATTCAAGACCGATGATTCGATCGGTTTCCTCGGTCATAGCCGTGAGCATGATTATAGGGACGTTCGTTTCAGCTCTGAACCACCGGGCGAGATCTAGTCCGCCCTCTCCAGGAAGCATGAGGTCGAGTACAACGAGTTGAAAATGGCCGTTCAAGAAGGCCCGGCGGGCCTCCTTGCCATCGCGCGCCGCTGTCACTCGCAGTCGTTGGCGCTCCAGGAATTTGGCTAATAGCTCACGGATCTCGCGATCGTCATCGACGACCAAAATATGCGGCATAGTTTCCATGGTTGTTACAATAGCGCCGGGTTGGGATGTTTGGCACCCCAAGTTGCAATTAGTTGCAATTTGCACCGTTACGTCTCGACGGGTTGGTTGGCGGATTTCCAACCGAGATTGTCAAAAAATTTTCTTGCGTTGTGGTGTCATTGGCCCTAATGCCCCCTCACGCAGCAACGCACGTGCCTCTGCCGCTTCTTCAGGGCTTTATGGAGGGTGGTTACGCAACGACGTCAAGCGTTCTGGCAGCACTGCTGGCGCTCCTGTGATGGGAAGCCGAAAGTGGCTGGTTCGTTGGACCGTTTTGTAACCCATGCCCGTCGCCTTATCTGAAAGGCGGGCTTCCATAGAAAGGCTCGTTGTGATGACTCCTAAAGTCGCCGCTTTCCTTGACTCATCTGCCTTGGCAACGCCTTGCCTGGTGTTCGACCTCGACCGGCTCGCGGATAATTACGCGGTGTTGCGCCATGCATTGCCGACGGCGAAGATATACTATGCCGTGAAGGCTAATCCGGCAGCACCAATTTTGCGCCTGCTGGCTGGCATGGGCTCGTGCTTCGATGCGGCAAGTATTCAGGAGATTGATGAATGTGTGGCAGCGGGCGCGCCAGCTGCTGCGATCAGTTTTGGCAACACGGTGAAAAAACCGAGTGCCATTGCCGCAGCACACGCTCTGGGAGTGCCACTTTACGCCTTTGATTCTATTGAGGAATTACGCAAAATCGCGACCCATGCGCCGGGCTCAAAGGTTTATTGCCGGATTGCGGTTAATAACGTTGGCGCTGATTGGCCGCTTTCTAAAAAATTTGGAACGACATTGGGCCGCGCCCGTGATCTGATGCTGACCGCTCCGCAACTTGGGCTGGTACCTCATGGCCTTTCCTTTCATGTTGGTAGCCAGCAAACCGGCACGGCCGCCTATGAAATGGCAATCGCTGAAGTAGCGATGCTGTTCACCGACCTGAAGGCTGCGGGCGTTGATCTGAAAATGCTCAATCTCGGCGGTGGGTTCCCGGTTCGCTACCGTGAAGAGGTGCCAGGCACCGATACTTTCGGCGACGCGATTATGAATGCGATGACGACGCATTTTGGGAATGATCTGCCGGATATGTTGGTCGAGCCAGGCCGGGCAATGGTCGGTAATGCGGGTGTGGTGGCGGCTGAAGTGGTGCTGGTGTGCCGGCGGATGCCAGATGATGATCGCCGGTGGGTTTATCTGGATATCGGCCGCTTTGGC
>NCFD01000160.1 GCA_002281005.1 Acidocella sp. 35-58-6
CCGGTGACCTCCTACACACCATTACCGTTCCCGGCACGGCCACCGATTAATCCTGGTATTCCCACAACACCGGTATTCGGCTCGAAGTTCAGCCCAGATTTCTCTCGGCTCAACACATTGCCGCCAAGCCTGCAGCCCAGCGATGAAAAGACCCAATCAATTACCCCTGAAAGCACGGAGGCAACCGCCTCCGAGCCAACGCCAATGCCCGTGGAGACATTTATGCCGGAGTCCAACGACAGCAATTACACCCCGCCCACCAGCCTGATCGACAGTCAGGTCTCCGCCGCCGCTGCCAGTGCGATTGGCGCGATGGTACGGAGCATTTCGGCTGAGAAGTCTGTGGCGGTTAGCCGGGGTGGCGCTACCATCGAGGATATGGTGCGCGAGGAAATCCGCCCACTTCTCAAGGCATGGCTGGACACTAATTTGCAGAGCCTCGTCGAGCGGGTGGTACGGACCGAGATCGAGAAGGTTGTTAACCGCAGTCTGGACTAACTAATCTTCAAGGCTGGCCTGCCTCGCCAAAACGAATTTGGTAGGGTTATAAGGCCAGCCATGAATGATGCTGTAAATGAAGTGACTCTCGATAAACATTTCAACGCTGCCGGGCAGGAAGCCCGTATTTATGCGGGTTGGGAAAATTCCGGCGCGTTTGCCGCGACCCCAGCCGCCCAGGCCGCCCCCTTCACTATCATGATCCCACCGCCGAATGTGACCGGCAGCCTTCACGTGGGTCATGCGCTGACCATGACATTGCAGGATATTCTGGTGCGGGTACGCCGGATGCAGGGCCGCGATGTACTGTGGCAGCCTGGCACCGACCATGCCGGCATCGCTACCCAGATGGTGGTGGAACGCCTGCTGGATGCCGAGAAAACCAGCCGTAAGGAAATTGGCCGGGATAAATTCCTGGAACGCGTCTGGCGATGGAAGGCGGAATCCGGCGGTACCATCTCCAGCCAGTTGCGCCGCCTCGGGGCGTCGCCGGACTGGGGCCGCGAGCGCTTCACCATGGATGAAGGCCTGAGCAAGGCGGTGCGCGAGGTATTCGTGCGGCTGCATGGTGAGGGGCTGATTTATCAGGACCGCCGCTTGGTGAACTGGGACCCCAAACTCCAGACCGCGATTTCCGACCTCGAAGTTGAAACCAAGGAAGTCAAAGGCAGTCTGTGGTTTCTGCGCTACCCTGTTGAGGGCGGGGCTGAGATTATCGTGGCGACCACCCGGCCGGAGACCATGCTAGGGGATAGCGCCGTGGCGGTGCACCCGGAAAACCCGAAATATAGGGATTTGATCGGAAAATTTGTGATTTTGCCGCTGACCGGGCGGAAAATTCCGATTGTAGCGGATGAATACGCCGACCCTGAAAAAGGCACCGGGGCGGTGAAAATCACACCCGCGCATAATTTTAACGATTTCGAAGTCGACAAGCGGCACAACCTGCCCTCACCGTCGATCCTGGACCGGCAAGGCCGTATTACGCTGGCGGAAATTGGCGACGTTCCGGAATTCACAAAGTCGCTCGAGGGCATGGACCGCTTTGCCGCCCGCAAGGCGATTGTGGCGGAGCTTGAAGCGCAAGAGGTGTTGGAAAAGATCGAGCCGTACACCAATCAGGTGCCGCATGGCGACCGCTCCGGCGTGGTGATTGAGCCACTGCTGACCGTGCAATGGTACTGCAATGCCGGGGTGCTGGCTGGCCCGGCGATTGCGGCGGTGGAATCCGGTAAGATCGAATTTGTGCCTAAACAATGGGAAAACACCTTCTTCGCCTGGATGCGTGATATTCAACCCTGGTGTATCTCCCGCCAGCTTTGGTGGGGCCACCGGATTCCGGCCTGGTATGGGCCTGATGGCACGGTGTTCGTGGCACACGACGAAGCGGGCGCACAGGCCAAGGCCGATGCGCATTATGGCGAACGCCGCGAGATCACCCAGGATGAGGACGTGCTGGATACCTGGTTCAGCTCGGCGCTCTGGCCCTTCTCCACCCTCGGCTGGCCGGAGCAAACGGCGGAACTGGCAAAATATTACCCAACCGACGTGCTGGTGACGGGTTTTGACATCATCTTTTTCTGGGTCGCCCGGATGATGATGATGGGGCTGCATTTCATGGGCGATGTGCCATTCAAAACGGTTTATATTCACGGGCTGGTGCGTGATGAGCGCGGCCAGAAAATGTCAAAATCCAAGGGCAACGTTATCGACCCGATCAGCCTGATCGAGGAGTTTGGCACTGATGCGCTGCGCTACACGGTGGCAGCTTCCGCCGGACCGGGGCGCGATGTGAAATTGGGCAAGGCGAAGGTGGAGGCCAACCGCAGCTTCATCACCAAATTATGGAACGCAGCGCGATTCTGCGAAATGAATAATGTTGTGCCAAACCCCGATTTCAACCCGGGTTCGGCAAAGCTGCCGCTCTCGCGCTGGATTTTATCAGCCAGCAACAAGGCCATTGCCGATGCGACGGCGGCGGTGGATGCCTTCCGGGTGGATGATTATGCCTTCGCAGTGTGGCATTTTGTCTGGGGTGATTTTTGTGACTGGTTCCTGGAATTTGCCAAACCGGCCTTTGCCAGCGGCGGTGATGACGCGACGGAAATCCGCGATGTGGCAGGTTATGTGCTAGGCGTGCTGCTGCGGCTAATGCACCCGATCACGCCATTTGTGACCGAGGAAATATGGGATCATTTCGGCTATGGCGAGGCATGTTCGCTGATCAGCGCAAGCTGGCCGCGGGTCGTTGAGGTGAGCAATGCGGCGGCAGCGAGCGCCGATGTTGCCTGGGCCATTCAACTAATTTCTGAAATCCGTACGGTGCGCTCAGAGATGAATGTGCCACCCAGCCAAAAATCGCCGGTGCTGCTGAAGGATGCCTCTGCCGAAACACTGGCGCGGGCGGCGGCTTGGCAAGAAGCCATTTTCCGGATGGCGCGGGCGAGTTCCGTCGGTGAATTGACCGGCGAGATACCGCGCGGTTCTGCCCAGGCGGTGCTGAATGAGGCGACGATTATTCTGCCTTTGGCAGAATTGATCGATTTGGATGCCGAGCGGGTTCGTTTGGCCGGGCTGCGCAGTAAAGCTGCAGCGGAGCTTGAAAAAGTTAATGCAAAACTGGCCAATGAAGATTTTGTGAAACGCGCCCCTGAAGCGATCATCGCCGAAAATGAAGAACGCCGCGCCAGTTTTTCAGCCGAAATCATCCGGCTTGATGCTGCGTTACGCCGGATTGCTTAGAGCATGGATGTGATCGTCTCGCTCAACTGGAACTCAGCCTATAATTCCGTGCGCGGTGTGATGGTGCATCTTGGTGCCGCCTGGAAGCAGATGGGCCTTGAGATGGTAGAAATAGATCTCGGTGCTCCTGGCTGGAACGATCAACTACGTGATTTACTAAATACGCGCCGGGTGCGGTTTGTGGTGAGCACTGCCGGGATTGGGTTGAATATCGGCATGGATGGTGAAAATCTCTGGGCCAAATTACGCCTGCCGGTATATGCGCTGCATATCGACCATCCGATCTATTACGGTGCCCATCATCGTACCCAGCCAAAAACTGTTGTCATGGGCTACATCTTCCGGGATCACGCGCTGTATCAGGCCAGCGACGTGAAGGCTGATAACATCGTCACCACCATCGATTATGGTATTCCTGACTTACCTGTACCCCCGATGAAAGAGATTGCGGCGCAGGGCCGTCCGCGCATCGTGTTTGCAAAAACCGGCAATTCGCCGGTCGTTTTAGCAAATATGTGGCGCGGTGCGCCGCAGTTGGAGCGTATTATCCACGACGTGATGGAAGAACTGGCGCTGACCACGAAGGGCAATGTGTTTGTGGCCGATATTCACCCGTTGGTGACGCGCGTAGCCACCGCGCACCGGATTGATTTGCAACCATTTGATTTGCTTTCGCGGTTTCTGATCGCGCAGATTGATGATTATAGCCGCCGCTTGAAGAGCACCTCGATAGCTAACGCCCTTTTACCATTTGAAGTGGACGTATTTGGCGGTGCCTGGGATCATATTGATACCACCAATGCCAAAGCCCGCTTTCACGGGCCTTCGGAATATCGCGTTGTCGAAAGCAGTCTCTCAGGTGCCACCGCTAGCCTGACCATGCACCCCAATACCGATCTGGGTGCCCATGAGCGGTTTTTCCTCGCACTTGGTGCCGGGAGTATGCCGGTGACAGACCGCAACACCTATATCGAGCAGGCTTTTCCTGAGCTTTTACCTTATACATTTGATTTCACACCCGGCAGTGTTACGGCAGCCCTTGAACGCGTGGTGGAAAACCCCAAAGTGGCCCTTGAACTTGCACGCGCGACGCGCGAGCGTGCGCGGCCGATTTACGGCATGGAGCAAACG
>NCFD01000161.1:0-4341 GCA_002281005.1 Acidocella sp. 35-58-6
GGCAAGATTGGTCAGTTATATAGCAGCTTAACTGTCCTAATGCGTAAAAAACGCTGGTAATCTCTAAAAAAGCGCGTTAAGAGGCAAGTCTAATTTTCGCAGCGCACAATTGCGCGGCGTAAACACGCCGGAAGGAAGACACGCCATGGCTGAAAAGATGCTGCAATTTACTCATTTGGCGCAAAAAACGCCTGAAAAGCGGTCGATCAGCGAACGGGCGGCTGACTTTGAGGAAATTTACAAAAAATTCGACGCGCAGTCAGCCAAGGCGCAATCAAGCCGGTGTAGCCAGTGCGGTATCCCGTTCTGTTCAATTCATTGCCCGCTATCAAACAATATTCCCGACTGGCTGAAACTGACAGCTGAGGGGCGGTTGGAGGAGGCGTATGAAATTTCATCCGCTACCAATACGTTCCCCGAAATTTGTGGGCGCATCTGCCCCCAGGATCGGCTATGCGAAGGTAATTGCGTTATCGAAAAAGGCTTCGAGAGCGTTACCATCGGCGCGGTTGAACGCTACATCACCGACACCGCCTTCGAGAAAGGGTGGGTGAAGCCGATCACCTGCATGCAGGAATTGGCGTTTTCGGTTGGCATTATTGGGGCCGGTCCAGCCGGATTAGCGGCGGCTGAAGCTCTGCGCCGGCAGGGGTATCAGGTGACGGTGTATGACCGGCATGACCGTGTCGGCGGGCTGCTGATTTACGGTATTCCAGGCTTTAAGTTGGAAAAGGATATTGTTGTCCGCCGCGCGAAATGGCTGAGCGACGGCGGTGTAAAATTCGAATTAAATGCCGATATCGGTGGCAAGGTCCCGTTCGCGGAATTGCGGGCCAAACATGACGCTGTGCTAATTGCAACTGGCGTTTATAAACCGCGTGAGATTGGCGGGCCAGGCGCTGGCTTGCCAGGTATTGTCCCCGCGCTCGATTACCTCATCACCTCAAATCGTCAGGGACTAGGGGATAACGTACCGGAATTTGATTCTGGTCTGTTGGATGCCAAGGATAAAAAGGTTGTTGTCATTGGCGGTGGCGATACCGCAATGGATTGTGTTCGTACCGCGGTCCGCCAAGGGGCGTCATCTGTTACGTGTTTGTATCGGCGCGATCGTGCCAACATGCCCGGCAGCTTGCGCGAAGTTGGTAATGCCGAGGATGAGGGCGTGACCTTTGAGTGGCTGGCAGCGCCGGAAGCATTTTTGGGTGATGATAAAGTCACCGCCGTGCGCGCCACACGTATGCATCTTGGTCTGCCGGATGCTTCGGGGCGGCAATCGGTTGATGTGATCGCGGGTAGCTCATTTAATGTAGAAGCTGATCTTGTGATCAAGGCGCTCGGTTTTGACCCGGAGGATTTGCCTTTGGCCTTCGGTGAGAAGGATCTCAAAGTTACGCGTTGGGGTACATTAAAAACCGATCCGCGTAGTTTCATGACGAGTCTGCCCGGTGTTTTCGCCGCCGGCGATATTGTGCGCGGTGCCAGCTTGGTCGTGTGGGCAATTCGCGATGGCCGCGATGCGGCGGCCCAGATCAATGAATATATCCAGGTCAGCCAGGGCTTTGCCCAAGCCGCTGAATAATTTTTTCGGAGCTTTGAATATGTCGATGGAATCCGGTTCTGAATTTTTGGCTGCATGGGCCGCCAACGAAAAAATGCTTAAACACACCTACGACCGAACCCAGGAGCATGATGCCTGTGGGGTTGGGATGATCGCCGCCTTGGATGGCAAGAAGCGTCGTGATATCGTGCAGGCGGGCATCGATGCGCTGAAGGCGGTGTGGCATCGCGGCGCTGTGGATGCTGACGGTAAAACCGGTGATGGTGCTGGAATTCATATCGAGATTCCACAGGATTTTTTCGCAGCCGAAGTAAAGCGCGGCGGTGACCGGTTGCGCGAAGGCCCGATTGCGGTGGGCCAGGTGTTTTTGCCGAAAACCGATCTGGCGGCGCAGGAAATTTGTCGGCAAATTGTTGAGACCGAAATTCTGAACTTCGGGTATCGCATCTATGGCTGGCGGCAAGTGCCGATCAATGTCGAATGCATCGGTGAAAAAGCCAATGCCACGCGGCCTGAAATCGAACAGATTATGTTGTGGAATGCGCGTGATGTCTCCGAGGAGGTATTCGAGCGTGAGCTTTACATCATACGCCGTAAAATCGAGAAAGCAGCGATTGCCGCACAGATTCCTGAGCTTTATCTGTGCTCGCTGTCCTGCCGTTCGATCATTTATAAAGGCATGTTCCTCGCCGCCAGCCTGACAGATTTTTATCCTGATTTGCTGGATGAGCGCTTCGTCTCACGCTTTGCCATTTATCATCAGCGTTACTCCACCAACACCTTTCCGACCTGGCGTTTGGCGCAACCGTTCCGGATGCTGGCGCATAATGGTGAAATCAATACCGTCGCGGGTAATATCAACTGGATGAAAAGCCATGAGACGCGTCTGGCCGCCGAAGGGCTGAATGAGTTCCTAGATGCTGTGAAGCCAGTGGTGCAGGCAGGTGGGTCTGATACCGCATCTCTCGATAATGTGTTTGAATTGCTGGTGCGGGCAGGGCGTGATGCGCCGATGGCAAAAGCGCTGATGATTCCCCCGTCGATTGGTAATGATTCCTCGATGCCCAAAGCGCATCGTGATTTGTTTTTATATTGCAATGTGGTGATGGAACCATGGGATGGTCCCGCCGCCATAACTGCAACTGACGGACGCTTCGTGATTGCTGGGCTTGACCGTAACGGCCTGCGCCCATTGCGTTACTGCGTGACCACCAACCACATGCTGGTGGTTGGCTCCGAAACCGGTATGGTAAAATTTGATGAAGAGCATATCGTCGAGAAAGGTCATGTAGGGCCGGGGCAGACGATTGGCGTAGATTTGAACGCATCGAAATTCTATCACGATACTGAAATGAAAGACATGCTTGCGGCCCGCCAGAATTTTGGCGCCTGGACCAAGGGTATCACGGTTATCGACCATATCGTGAAGACCGACGCACCCGAGCCGGTTCGTTATGATGCGGAGGCTTTGCGCCGGCGCCAGTTGGCTGTGGGTTATACGCTCGAGGAACTCGAACTTTTGCTGCAGCCGATGGTGGATGATGCCTCCGAAGCGGTTGGCTCGATGGGTGACGACACGCCGATTGCAGTGCTGTCAGAAAAATACCGTGGCCTGCATCATTATTTCCGCCAGAGCTTCAGCCAGGTGACCAACCCAGCGATTGACAGTTTGCGCGAAACCCGCGTGATGAGCCTGAAAACCCGGCTTGGGAACCTTGGCAACGTGTTGGATGAAGACGCCGAGCAGTGCAATTTATTGCAACTGGATACGCCGGTCCTTTCAACCGCCGAATTCGATGCGATGCGCAAAACCATGGGTGAAGCGGCATGTGTGGTTGATTGCACCTTCAAGGTGATCAACGGCGAAGGCGGTTTGCGCCGCGCCATTGAACGCATCCGCCGCGAGGCCGAGGAGGGGGTTCGTGCTGGCTGCACCCATGTTATTTTAACCGATGAAGCGATGAGCCAGGACCGTGCGCCGATCCCGATGATTCTGGCCACCGGCGCTGTGCATACGCATCTGGTACGGCAGTCATTGCGGACCTTCACAAGCTTGAATGTGCGCTGCGCTGAATGTTTGGATGTGCATTATTTCGCGGTATTAATCGGCGTTGGTGCCACCACCGTGAATGCGTATCTGGCACAGGAAAGCATCGCGGACCGTCATGCGCGAGGCTTGTTTGGCAAGCTCACGCTTAAGGAAGCGATCGGCCGCTATAAAAAAGCTGTCGATAAAGGTCTGCTTAAGGTTATGAGCAAGCTTGGCATTTCAATGATCGCTTCATACCGCGGCGGTTATAATTTTGAAGCCATTGGGTTGTCTCGTGCGCTGGTGGGTGAATTTTTCCCCGGCATGGCCTCACGAATTTCGGGTATTGGCTTGCCGGGTATCGCCCATAAGGTTCTTGAACTGCACAAGGCGGCGTGGCACGGCAATGTGGTACCGCTGGAAATTGGTGGCGCATACCGCTTGCGCCGTTCCGGTGAAACTCACGCATTTGATAATAACGCAATCCATTTGTTGCAGACAGCGGTAGGCTCGGATTCATATCAGTTGTACCGCCGTTACGCTGATGCCGTGCGCCGCCAAGCCCCTGTAGCGCTGCGTGATTTGCTTGATTTCCGTACCGACAACGTGACGCCGATTCCGGTGGACGATGTTGAAAGCGTCACTGAAATCCGCAAGCGCCTGTTGGCGCCAGGCATCTCACTTGGCGCTTTAAGCCCAGAAGCGCATGAGACACTTTCAATCGCGATGAATCGCATTGGGGCACGTTCTG
>NCFD01000161.1:4363-6561 GCA_002281005.1 Acidocella sp. 35-58-6
CTGATTCTGGCGAAGGTGGTGAAGACCCAGCACGTTCGGAGCCTCGTGCGAATGGTGATAACGCATCATCGGCGATTAAACAAATCGCCTCGGGCCGGTTTGGTGTTACTGCCGAGTATCTCAATAACTGTAAGGAAATCGAGATTAAAATCGCCCAGGGTGCTAAGCCGGGTGAGGGCGGCCAGTTACCTGGTTTCAAGGTAACCGAACTTATCGCCAAATTGCGCCATGCCACACCAGGTGTGACGCTGATCTCGCCGCCGCCGCATCACGATATTTATTCCATCGAGGATTTGGCTCAGCTCATTTACGATCTCAAGCAGATCAACCCAGATGCGACTGTTTGCGTGAAGCTGGTATCGCGCTCTGGTATTGGTACCATCGCGGCTGGTGTGGCCAAGGCGAAGGCTGATGCCATTCTCATTTCCGGCCATGTCGGTGGCACCGGGGCTTCACCACAATCCTCGGTGAAGTATGCCGGTATGCCGTGGGAGATGGGGCTTTCGGAGGCACATCAGGTACTCACTCTGAATCGGCTGCGTCATACGGTAACGTTGCGCACCGACGGCGGTATCAAAACCGGCCGCGATGTGGTGATTGCCGCCATGCTGGGTGCTGAGGAATTTGGTATCGGCACCGCCTCACTGGTTGCCATGGGTTGTATCATGGTGCGCCAGTGCCATTCCAATACATGCCCGGTAGGCGTGTGTACGCAGGATGAGGCATTGCGGGCGAAATTTGAAGGTTCCCCTGAAAAGGTTATCAACCTGTTCTCGTTTATAGCGGAAGATGTGCGCGGGATTCTCGCTTCACTTGGCTTCAAGCGTATCCAGGATATTATCGGGCGCACCGATTTGCTGCATCAGGTCAGCCGCGGTGCCGATATTCTCGATGACCTCGATTTGAACCCGATTCTCGCACAGGCTGACCCTGGTGGTCATGCGCGTTATTGCACCCGCGTTGGGCGCAATGAAGTGCCTGAAACTTTGGATGCCCAGATGATAAAAGACGCCAGCGCCTTCTTCGACCATGGCGACAAGATGCAGTTGCAGTATAACATCCGCAACACGCATCGTGCCATCGGCACCAAGTTCTCCTCGCAAATTGTGCGCAAGTTCAAAGGCATCAAGCTGCAGCCGAACCATGTCACGGTAAGGCTGCGCGGTTCAGCCGGGCAGTCGCTCGGTGCATTCGCGGTGGCTGGTCTCAAGCTTGAAGTTTTTGGCGACTCGAATGATTACGTGGGGAAGGGCCTCTCGGGTGCGACCATCGTTGTTCGGCCCGCGCCATCTTCCAAACTGGTTAGTAACGAGAACACCATCATCGGCAATACCGTGTTGTATGGTGCCACGGCGGGTGAACTTTATGCAGCCGGCAAGGCTGGCGAGCGTTTTGCGGTGCGTAACTCCGGCGCTATTGCCGTTGTTGAAGGCATCGGCTCAAACGGCTGTGAGTACATGACCGGTGGTACGGTGGTGATTTTGGGTGACATTGGCGAGAATTTTGGCGCAGGGTTCACTGGCGGTCATGCGTTTGTCTATGACCCCGACGATAAGTTCGAGAAGCGGGTGAATGCCGAGTCTCTGCATTGGCAACGGGTAAGCACGAACTATTGGGAAGATGTGCTGAAGAACCTCATCAGCCGCCATGCTGTCGAGACCCAAAGCCGCTACGCCGCCACTTTGTTGAACGACTGGGACCGGGTGTTGCCGTGCTTCTGGCAGATTGTGCCAAAGGAGTACGTAAAATATCTGGCGAGCCCACTGAACGAAGAGGTTACGGCCGTGCGCGCCTGATAGCCGGACTTTTATCAGACTTAATCTGGTGGCATAACTCTTTTATGCGAGTCCTCTATCATCTCCCGCTATCGCCTTATTCGCGCAAGGTTCGTCTGGTTCTCGCTGAAAAGCGTTTGCCATTCGAACTTCGTGTGGAAAAATCCTGGCAACGCCGTCCGGAGTATCTTGCGCTCAATCCTGCAGCCACCGTCCCCACCCTCGTTGAGGATAATGGTTTGGTGATCCCGGATTCCGCTGTGATTTGCGAGTATCTCGATGAAGCCTACCCAGAGACCCCTTTACTGGGCCGCACCATTACTGAGCGTATTGAAGTGCGCCGGTTGGCCACTTGGTTTGACCATAAATTTGCCGACGAGGTGGGACGCAATTTATTGTGGGAAAAATCCATGAAGCAGGCGC
>NCFD01000162.1:0-4316 GCA_002281005.1 Acidocella sp. 35-58-6
CACCTGATGACTTGCAGAGCGTTCCAACCGTTTTGATTCTCGATGAGATGAACCGCGCCGACCTCAGCAAAGTGCTGGGCGAATATTTCTCCCTGCTTGAAGATCGTGACGGCGATGTGACCCTGGCTGGATACGGCGGCGAACCCCGTAAAGTATGCCTCCCGCGTAACCTTTATCTTGTCGGAACGATGAACCTGATCGACCAGTCGCTCGAAAATGTCGATTTTGCCCTCCGGCGGCGCTTCCTTTGGTTCTTCAAGGGGTTTTCGGGTGACGATTTCATGATGGTCTGCCGTCATAGGTGGAACACATCGCCGCTGGCAAACAAGATCAATAAAGCGTGGGAACGAGTCGAGGCCGAGTTCACCATCTTAGGTGAGCGTGCCACACTCGTGAACAAGCTGATCGACGCTAGCGAACATCTCGGTGAGAATTACCAGATCGGGCACACGTATTTTTGCGACGCGGTCGCGTTTGTTCAGACTTATCTTTTGGCCACGGACAAACGGCGGAATCAGGTGCTTTTCGACGGACGAGGAAATGCCATCGATCCCGTCAGATCGCTCTGGCGCTTTTCGCTCCAACCGCTGCTCAAGCAGTATCTGGCTGGCGTTGACTCGGCAGAGTCAAAAGCTTTTTTGACGAAGGTTGAGGGCGTGCTTCTTTCGGGAGCCAAGGCTTGAGCGAAAGGCTGATCATAGCCTGCGATTGTTCATTGATGCCGCTGCTTAGCCGCGACGATGAGGATTGGCTTAAGCGGCTGATACAGGCAACAGACGTGGCCTCATGCCTTTTACCGGTCGGGGCGCCAAAGCCGGAAAATGAGCCAATCGCTGTCTATGATAACATGGCCGGGCGCTGGCGTGTGTGAATCGGCGTGGAATAAGGACCCCTTTATGGGGGTAATCGGCGTCCAATAGGGACCCCCATTTTTGGGGTTCACATTGGCTTTCATGGGAACATGGGAGCCTGGTTTGGGATGCTGATAGTGGAGACGATTTCGAAGATCCGTCGGGCTTATTTTGTTCAGAAGAAGCCGATCAAGGTGATCTGCCGGGAGCTGCGGGTATGGCGCAAAGTGGTGCGCAAGGTGATCCGCACCGAGGCGACGGAGTTTCGCTATGAGCGGTCTGCGCAACCGCTGCCAAAGCTGGGGCCCTGGGTTGGCGCACTTGATGGGTTGCTTTTGGCCAATGAGTCCAAGCCGCCACGTGAGCGGCTGACGCTGATCCGTGTGTTCGAGGAGTTGGCCGTCCAGGGTTATGACGGCAGCTACGATGCGGTGCGGCGCTATGCGAAGTCCTGGGCGAAGGAACGCGGCGCCATCACGGCTCAAGCTTTTGTGCCGCTGAGTTTTGCTGCCGGTGAGGCGTACCAGTTTGACTGGAGCCATGAGATTGCCGTGATCGGCGGGGCGACGAGTTTTGTGAAGGTCGCCCATGTGCGGCTATGCCATAGCCGGATGTTTTTTGTCCGGGCCTATCCGCGTGAGACGCAGGAGATGGTGTTCGATGCGCATGACCGGGCCTTTGCATTCTTCAAAGGTGCATGTGCACGCGGCATCTATGATAACATGAAGACGGCGGTTGAATCCGTCTTCATGGGCAAAGACCGCGCCTTCAACCGTCGGTTTTTACAAATGTGTGGGCATTATCTGGTTGAGCCGACGGCCTGCACACCGGCATCAGGCTGGGAGAAGGGGCAGGTTGAGAACCAGGTGGGCCTGGTGCGCGAGCGGTTTTTTACACCGCGGCTGAAGGTGGCGAGTTATGATGACCTCAATAGCTGGCTGCTTGATCGGTGCATCGCCTACGCCAAGGCGCATAAACATCCCGAGCTGACGGACCAGACGATCTGGCAGGTCTTTGAGGCTGAGCGGTCGCATCTGGTGCCGGTTACCGGACGGTTCGACGGCTTCCATGCCACCACCGCGGCGGTTTCTAAAACCTGCTTGGTGCGCTTCGATAATAACAAATATTCTGTCGCCTCGCGGGCGGTTGGCCGGCCGGTTGAGATCCAGGCTTATGCCGATCGCATTGTGCTGCGCCAGGACGGCGTGGTGGTTGCCGAGCATGTGCGCTGCATGGGGCGTGGGCAGACAATTTACGACCCTTGGCATTATGTACCGGTGCTGGCGCGCAAACCCGGCGCCTTGCGCAACGGCGCACCGTTCAAGGACTGGCTGCTCCCATCAAACCTTGAGCGTGTGCGGCGCAAATTGCGCGGCTCGGATGATGGTGACCGGCAGATGGTAAAAGTGCTCGCAGCAGTGCTGACCGATGGGCTGAGCAGCGTGGATGCTGCCTGCGCCGAGGCGCTCGGCCAGGGCGTTCATTCAGCCGATGTCATCATCAACATTCTGGCGCGCAGCAAAGACCCTGAGCCGGCGGTGACGATCATGACACCGGATGCCCTTAAATTGCGCCATGCACCGATCGCCGATTGTGCGCGCTACGATACATTGCGGAGGAATATTTGATGGAACGTACTCAGATTTTTGATATGATGGCGCAGCTTAAACTTTTTGGCATGCGTGCCGGATACGATGAGGTGATGGCGACCGGCATCAAGCGCAGCCATGAGCCGCCGCGGATCGTGGGGGATCTGCTCAGTGCCGAGATTGCCGAGAAGCAGGCACGATCGATCAAGTATCAGATCACCACGGCCAAGCTGCCGCTGGCGAAGGATATCGATGATTTTGAGTTCACCGGCACGCCGATCAACGAAGCGCTGGTGCGCGACCTCGCCGGTGGCGGCTTTGTCGCGGCCCAGCGTAACGCCGTTCTGGTTGGTGGTACCGGCACCGGCAAAAGCCATCTGGCGATCGCGATTGCGCGGGCCTGCATCCGGGGCGGAGCGCGTGGCCGGTTCTTCACTGTTGTCGATCTGGTCAACCGGCTGGAAGCCGAGACCAGGGCCGGACGGCAAGGCCGGCTTGCTGACTTTGCGATGCGGCTGGATTTTCTGGTGCTCGACGAACTTGGCTATCTGCCCTTTGCCCAAGCCGGTGGGCAGTTGCTGTTTCACCTGATCAGCCGGCTCTATGAGAAGACCTCAATCATCGTCACTACTAACCTTGCCTTTGGCGAATGGCCGAGCGTGTTCGGCGATGCCAAGATGACCACTGCACTTCTCGACCGGCTGACCCATCATTGCGACATTATCGAAACCGGCAACGAAAGCTGGCGCTTCAAAAACCGCGTCTGAACGCCACGCCAGCAAAGCGGCGTTCCACCATCCGTGCCCGGCTTGCCCGGTTAAGCAAACAGGCAACCTCCCACGCGCCCGCTCCGCCAGCGCCGTTGAAACGCGCTACACGGGCGCGCGGGGCCCTCCTGTTCGCTACCTGGACAAGCCAAAACTGCCGTATCAAAGGGGTCCTTTTTGCACGCCGATCGGGGGTCCCGTTTGCGTGCCGTTTGACAGTTGGTGATAAAATAATGGTGCGTTGCCCGATTGCATCAAATAGGGGAGCGCAATCCTTTAGGGCGTCATCGGCACCGGCCGCAGCAACAAATAATTTTCCCGCCGCCGCCGCATCTGGCCGTCCGAATACGGGTGCTGATACAAAACGCTGCCCCGCCTGCGCATGAGTCTTGGTGAGACGCTCGGCGAGTGCGACGCTAATCGTGCTGGACGAAATATGGAGCGCGGATTTTGCAAGGTTTGCAATAATCCCTGCCTCCCCGAGAGCCACCTGTTCTAAGGCATTATCATCCGCGAGCATCGTGATGACGGCATCACCGCCGGAGGCGCTAGCCACGCTTGCGGCTTCATGTGCTCCTCGTTCAATGAGGTCATTCGCTTTGCCGGATGAGCGGTTGTAAACAATTACCTCGTGCCCGGCATTCAAAAGATTTAATGCCATGCCGTGCCCCATTTGGCCCAACCCGATAAATCCTACTTTCATTTTGCGCTCCTAATTTCATTAAATTGTGTGAATTTTCAAGGTTTTAAACAATGCGTGTCTGCACAATGCCGATCCCGTCAATTTCACCTTCCAAAACATCTCCCCGCATAAGCGGTCCCACACCATCAGGCGTACCCGTAAAAATGAGATCACCTGGTGCGAGTGCCACCAGAGTCGAAAGAGCTTGAATAATATCCGGCACCGGCCAAATTTGGTCTCCCAGGTCGCCCACTTGGCGGGGTGCATTATTTACGGAAAGGGCGATGCGGCCAGTTGCAGGATGCCCGGCCTTGCTGGCCGGCATTATATTTCCAATTGGTGCCGAAGCGTCAAAGCCTTTGCTCATATCCCAGGGGCGGCGCGCTGCCTTTGCAGCGTCCTGAAGGTCACGGCGTGTGAGGTCAAT
>NCFD01000162.1:4348-8396 GCA_002281005.1 Acidocella sp. 35-58-6
CCCACCGCATAACCAAACACATGCTGAAGTGTATTTGCAGACGCGATATTTGAACCACCTTCACTGATAGCAACCACGAGTTCGATCTCGTGGTGCAGGTTCGTGGTGGCGAGCGGGTAGGGCGTATCGGCGTTACGCGTCACAAGAGTGTCCGCCGGCTTCATAAAGAAGAAGGGCGGCTCACGCTCAGGATTTCCCCCCATTTCGCGCGCATGTGTCGCATAGTTTCGCCCTACACAAAAAACGCGGCGCACCGGAAAATATTTACCCCCCAGCACCGGCACAGTTATGACATTTGGTGCAGCAACGACATAATCTTTCATAATATCGTCCATTTATTTAACTCCCCGTTGACTCACGATAACGTCACCATACTTACGGCTGCTTTGGTCATTAAAAGTCTCACTTCTCACACAATAAAACCGCAAAGGCGGTGGTATCACAATACGCGCTGGTCCGCCTTACCGCCAAGCCTGAGGTTCCAGGCATAAAAATTATTTCGTAATCCCGTTGCCAGGTCTCAGGGTTTTGCAGGGCCGTAGCCAGCGCCACTTCGTTCAATGACAGCACCAATTTCCGCCATGTCCGCCGGTGTTAATTTGAGCGTCCCTGCATCTATCCACCCATCCACCTGGGCTGGGCTGCGTGCGCCAACAATTGCCGCAGTGACACCAGGCCAAGCCAAGGTCCAGGCCACGGCAACCGAAGCCGCCGATACGTGATAGCGATTTGCAACGGTCTGGATTGCCGCAGCTACTTCCAAATTACGCGCAAGTTTTTCGCCGGTGAATTCGCCGTTACGAGAGCGCCAGTCATTAGCTGGCAGCGCGGCTGCACGCGCCCTGGTGAAGGCGCCGCTTAATAAACCGGCTTGCATAGGACTATAAACAATCACACCCGTTTGGTGAGCGTTACACCAGGCGAGCTCCGCCTTGCCCACGTCTCGCTTGATTGCGGAAAATGGTGGCTGCAATGTATCAACATGCCCTAATGCTTCAACCGCCGTGAGCTGCGCTACGTTATGGTTGGACAGACCAACAGCGCGAACCTTACCGGCTACTTTCAAGTCCAGCAGCGCCTGCCAATAGTCTTCAAGCGGTGTTCCGTCCTCGGCCGGCCAATGCATCTGATACAGATCAATGCGCTCCACGTTCAAGCGCCGCAGCGAGGCTTCAACTTCCTGGCGGATGCTGGCGGGTGCGCCCACCTGCCGGGGCCCCGCCTTGGGGTTGGCCGGATCGCCAATCAAACCACATTTAGTGAAAATATAAGGGCGCTCACTTTGTGGAATGGCATCCAGAGCCGCTGCCACAATCTCCTCGGAATGGCCCAGCCCGTATATTGCAGCCGTATCAATCCAGTTAATGCCCCGTGAAACGGCATGCCGGATGGCGGCAATGGAGGCATTATCATCCTGGCTGCCCCAACCTACCGCCCAATCACCGCCGACAGCCCAAGATCCAAACCCGACGCGGGTAATATTCATATCAGTCAAGCCAAACGGTACTGTCGTCAGGGTTTTTGTGCTTTGCAATTCTGTGCTCATATCGCCACTCCTTTTTTACAACTGGAATTGTAAGCCGAACTAGTCATTCCTATTTCAGCATTCCAATAGAATTTTTTGCTTGAATTAAGCATTAAGCCTGCTTAATCCATCATGGGAGCATATCTTGGATTTGCGACAACTTGAACATTTCGTGGCTGTGGCCGAAGAACAGCATTTCACGCGCGCTGCTGCACGCTTGCATATTGTGCAGTCGGGGCTTTCTGCCTCAATTCGTACCCTAGAAGATGAAATGGGGACGGCTTTATTCGAACGAACAACACGAAAGGTTAACTTAACCGAAGCGGGCCGTATATTTCTCGATGAGGCTCGGCGGGTATTAAGCGCTGCTAGGGTTGCACGTAGCGTTGTGGCAGATATGCAAAACCTTCAACGTGGACGTTTGACAATTGGCGCCATTCAAGGTCTCTCTCCCTTCATCGACCTTCCTAAACTACTTGGTGATTTCCACCGCCAATATCCAAACATCGAAATCCGCTTATGTTTTGATGAAACCAGCGCATTAATTGAAGGCGTACGCGAAGGCCGGCTCGACATCGCCTTTACGCAATTTGTCGAAATACTTCCTAGCGACTTATCCGCCAGGATGCTCGCCTGCGACCCTCTGGTTTTGGCGTGTCCAAGTAACCATCATCTCGCAGGCCAACAGGAGCTTCAGCTTATTCACATCATGCACGAGCATTTTATTGACCTGCCGACAACGCACGGCACTCGGCAGTTGGTTGACCAAAGCTTTGCTCTGGCAGGCTTATCACGCCGGTCGGAGTACGAGGTCGATGATTTGACAATGCAGCTAGATATGGTTGCACACGGGCTTGGTGTTGCACTGGTGCCGGCGCTGGTGGCGCAAAGCCATATGCTCAACGCACCGAACATGCCCTTTCGCCCTGCATCGCTAGCTGAACCAGAACCATGTTGGGAGCTTGCTGTGGTGTTCAGAAAACAGCTCAATTCCGATCTCCCCAGCAGCGCAACAGCCGAAGCATGTTTAACCCTCCTGCCAACGTTGAGTTAACGAATATGAAGTATCCTGCGTCAGCATCTATGCACAAAATTAGGCTATTAAATATCAACGAATAGCGGCGTTGCTGCGAGAGACCAGTTGATGGGCCAATAAGAAGCGTCTCGCGCAAATATGGCGCCAGCAGGGGCTCAAGGTTTCACAACGACCTTATCATATTTCGGCTTATAAACTCTCGGCGGCATCATCCACCTCGTCCAAAACCTGTATTAATGTTGAATCAGCTCTGGGGTTGAGACCACAACCGCCCAATCATTAAACTTTTACAAACTTCGCGTCACATATCGGGGAACACGTCCCCGCCACTACTCCCCTCACCGCGAAGGCCACAAGGCTGCGCGGAACAAGAAGGCAATAGGGGAGGATAACATATGAAACACAGCTTTCGCTGTGGCTTGCTGAGTTCGGCGGCGGTTCTCATGCTGGTTTTGCCAGCGGGCGCTTATGCGCAACAGGTGAGCGACACGCAGACTCAGATCAACCAGCTATCGACGCAGCTTCAGGCGGTTTCCGCCAAATTGGAGGCTCTGCAGGCCCAGCAGGCGCAGGAACACGCGGTTCAGGCCCAGCAACGAGCCACGGCCGCTGCACTGGAAGCCCGTCAGGAACGGGAGGAGGCGGCTATCGCGGCTCATAATAAAGCGGCACAAATCGCCTTGCAGGCCGTGCCGCCAACGCGTGCCGAGGAAAAAGGCGTTGTGAACACTCAGTACGTCACCAAGGGCGTGCTGCCGGGTTCATTCCTGATTCCTGGAACCGATACTTCAATTCATATCGGGGGCTTCGTCAATCTTCAGGCTGAGTACAATCCAACACAAAACCTGGGGCCGAAATTCTCGATTGGTAACCTGGAGCCCAATGGCCCTGGCCGCCGCGCCACGGCAGGTGATTTTCAGTACAATAGCAAGGTCTCGCGCTTGGTTGTGCAGAGCAGTACGCCAAGCGCGTATGGTCCCATCACCACTAATTTCGCGATTGATTTGTGGGGCTATGTTTCGGGTGGCGATTACAACCAGGCGCTGCAGAACAATTCATATTCCGCACGTATTGTTTTTGCCTATGGCACAGTAGGCCCCTTCGCGATGGGCATGATGAACTCCAATTTCATCGATAACAATGACTCCCCCGAGACCATGGATTTTGCCGGTCCGGCTGGTTTGCCGGCCGAACGCACGGAGCAAATTCGGTTCACCTGGCCGGTGAACAAGACCAATCTGTTTAGCTTTGCAGCGGAAAATCCGCAGTCAGGCTATCAGGACACCCGCGACAACATTGAGGTAGCATCTGCCACTGAGCCGATGCCAGATTTCAGTATCCGGTACCAGTACACAACGGATCTATTGCACCTGCAGTTTTCAGGTGTCGTGCGTGATATAGCTTATGAGGATGGATATGGCGACCGTAGCAGCCGTATCACTGGTGCCGGCATTGCGGGGGCCACGTTGAATCTCGGTCCTATCAAC
>NCFD01000163.1 GCA_002281005.1 Acidocella sp. 35-58-6
TTACTCCCCATTTTGCTTGCGGCTGCGGGACCAGATGAGGGTGTACCCGTCGCCGCCTTCATCGCCGAACAGGTTGGCGTAAATCGGCGCGCTGAAGCTTGGATCATCCAGCTTGACCGAGATATAATCCCGCCCTTCAGCGGAGCGTTTGGACCATCCGGCCCCCAGATCAGCTCTTGAAACATATATACGATGGCTGGGGGCGTTATCGCTGGTACGGTTGGTTTCAGGCACGATGCGAACATTCTTCGTCTGCACGCTCAAGGTTACGATTTCACCGTGGAATTCATTGCCGACTTTCTTAAAGGTTCCGATGGTAGCCACGTCAATTCTCCTTGCTGTTTCGAGCCCGCGACCATCGCAGCCTCGATGGCGATCAATTGACCGGGGGCACGATCGGCCTGCACCGCATGCGGCCGTAGCGTAAGCGTAGGATGGCGGCAGCGGGCTTTTTTGAAGCGCAGCGCC
The DNA here is from genome assembly GCA_002281005.1 of Acidocella sp. 35-58-6. GTDB lineage: Bacteria > Pseudomonadota > Alphaproteobacteria > Acetobacterales > Acetobacteraceae > Acidocella. Next base: position 469 of record NCFD01000163.1, read on the forward strand.
CGCGAGGAGACAGCTTTAGCTGTCGGGGAAAAAAGCCCGCTGCCGCCATTGCAGGAAGGCGATCGTCCTTCGGTCAGATCAGCCACTGAGAGGCCGCGTGGTACGGCGACCAACAGGCCTGGAGATAAACGGCAAACCCGGACCTGCGAGCAATCGGTAAAAACAACGGTGAAATAACTGGACTTGTTTCACAGACATGCATACCCGTTCTGCCGAAATCCGCACCAGCCATAACGCCACCGTCTTCATCACATGAAGTGTCAAAGCTAAAAACGGGCGAATGTCGCCATGCTCCAATATGAGGAAACAATCTCAACCAATTGGTGCGCCCCGGTTCACGCACCGCCTGTGCCAAACCATGGGGATGCCGCTGATGGTCGTTACCGCTCCCGCTCCGCCGCGCCAAATGCGGTAAAAATCTGCGACGATCGCTCCCCGATGATGCCGGGCGGGCTCACGCTCAAGCCGCCGACAGTGTCTCTATCAGGGGGCAAGCCGCCTCGCCTCCGGCATCGCAGCGCTGCACGGCCTCAGCCAATACGCGTTCCATGGCCCGTAGATCGGCGATGCGCGTGCGAACGTCGTGCAAATGCCCGGCGGCAAGGTCGCGCACTTCACCGCACGCCTGCGCCCCGGTGCCTGCCAGATGCAGCAGTGCCCGCACCTCATCAAGAGTGAAACCAAGTTCGCGCGCCCGCCGCACAAACACCAGCCGCCCCACATCGGCCTCCTCGTAGAGACGATACCGGCCCCGCCGACGCGGCTTCGGTAGAATACCGATCTTTTCATAAAACCGGATGGTCTCGATTGCGCAGCCCGTACGGCGCGAGAAATCTCCGATCGGCATGTCATCCCGGCTCATGGCATCGCGGTTCATCGGCAACCTTAATTCAGGGCTTGAGTCTGTAGTAACTACAGATGATACGAGCCGATGGTGCCCACCGCAAGGAGATCATGAAATGCCGCCAATCCCAACCGAACCAAACCCAACCAGTCGTCCCATCCGCGATACAGGTGCAACACTCCTGACCTTGAGCGGCCTGGGTGCCGCGTTCGGCGTGGCCTCCTGCTGCGGCCTGCCATTCCTGCTGGCAACGGCGGGTCTCAGTTCGGCATGGCTCTCGGGCATCGCGCTGTTCGCAGCGCCGCACCGGTCGCTGCTGCTTGCCATGGCGGCGTTGTGCCTTGCGGCGGGTGCTGGGTTGTTGTGGCGGCGCCAGCCCGCTGGCACTTGCGCAACCGGCTTTGTGTGCGCCAAGTCCATGGTCCGTGGCATGACGATGATTGGCCTCATGGCCGGGCTGGTGCTGCTGGTGATCGGCTATCTCTACGCGTGAGGCATCTGTGATCCTGGAATCAACCATCACCTGCCCGCATTGCGGCTTTCAGGCGACCGAGACAATGCCGACCGATGCCTGCCAGTATTTTTACGAGTGCAAGGGATGCAGCACCCTGTTACGGCCCAAGCCCGGGCATTGCTGCGTGTTCTGCTCCTTCGGCAACATCCCCTGCCCACCAATCCAAATCGATGGCGGGCAGGGTAGCGGATGCTGCCCCGTGGGATGAGGTGCTATCGTTTAATGCGGCGGATCGGCATTGTGAGGGCTATGCGCCCCCACCGCCGAATGTCCACGCCGGAATGCCGAGTTTCTTGGCCTTGTCGCCCAAGTTCTCCTGAATGCCGGTGCCGGGGAACACCATGACGCCGATCGGCAGAGCATCCAGCAGTGCGTCATTGCGCTTGAATGGTGCCGCCTTGGCATGCCGTGCCCAGTCGGGCCGGTAAGCAATCTGCGTCACCTTGCGCGCATCCGCCCAGGCGGCGGCGATGCGCTCGGCCCCCTTCGGACTGCCGCCGTGCAGCAGCACCATGTCCGGGTGCTTGGCGTGAACCTTGTCGAGCTTGTCCCAGATCAGCATGTGGTCGTTGAACTCCATCCCACCGGTGAAGGCGATTTTCGGCCCCGTTGGCAGCAGCGGCTCGGACTCGGCCCGGCGCTTGGCGGCGATGAAGTCGCGGCTGTCGATGAGTGCGGCTGTCAGCGCGCGGTGATTCACCATCGATCCGGAGCGCGGGCGCCAGGCTGAACGTGTTTGGCGCTCAAACTGTTCAGCGGCCTGGTCACGAAAGAATTCCAGGCAGTCGCGCCGTTCCAGCAGTGTCTGCCCCTCGGCCGTGAGGCGTTCGAGTTCAACCGAGCGTATTTCTGAGCCATCCTGCTCCTTCTGGCTGCGTTTTTGCGCCTGCTCATTATCGTCAAGCGCCCGCTCGATCCGCCCAACGGCGCGGTGGAACAAATTGACCGTGGCCCAGAGCAGTTCCTCGAGATCAGGCTCCAGCCGCGTGTCGGACAGGGTGGCTGCGAAGGCATCAAATATATCCGCAACGGCGCCCGCGATCAGCGGCGCTTCGGGCAATGGCCGCGGGTCGGGCTCGTCCTGGCCAGGATGGTAGCCATAAAGCTGGAGTTCGTTGAGAATATGCGCGGTGGATGAAGCGGCATGCGGTGGCTCATAGCCGGTATCGTCAAAGTCGCGGGTCATGGGGTGCTCCTGTTTGCCGGAAGCCCGCGCCCATCGCGGCCTTCCATGGCGATCCCAGCCGTGGGCGGCGGCGGCCCGCACCGGTGAGGCCGGAGCGTAAGCGGAGGATGGCGGCGGGGCCGCTATTTTGCTTCGCGATGCAAAGCCCCGGCGTCACTCGGTATGATCAGTGTTGCTGACCGTTCCCCGGGGCGGCGGAAAATAGCGGCCCCGCCGCCATTGCGGGCCGCCGCTGCCCACGGCACAGAGCGCCCTCTCGGAAGGCCGCTGGCGCGGCCCCCGGCACACAAGCGTGCCCTGCCTGCAAATACGTTACCGGCGTCAACGAGCAGCAATCAGCGTTTCCACCGCGTCAAATTTCAGCTGGGATTCATGAAGCGCGCGACATCCTCCGGCGCGATCTGCCCGCGCAAATTCGCTCGCAATTCGGCAATGCCAAGTTCGCGAAGATCATCGTTGAAATCGCCCAGGCGGGGCGAGAGGACCAGCACCTCGATCCCGGCGGCAATTGCGCGTTCGGTCACGCTTGCCACGGCGCGATCACCAGCTGAGTCAGCATCGCGGGCAATGTAGAGCCGCCGCAAGTCAGCAGGCAGTAGCAGGGCAGCCAGATGCCCCGCCGAAAGTGCGGCTGCCATCGGCATGGCGGGAAGCACGCAGCGCAGCGACAGCATGGTCTCGATGCCCTCCCCGGCAGCGAGCACATCAAGACCATTCGCCGGGCCGAACCGGACGGCATGGCCGAGCAGATGGCCCAATGCACGCCGCGGTGTCTCAACCGGTGCCTTGCCCAGCCGGATGGGATCAAAGCCGTCAGGGTCGAGCCAGGTGCGGTGCACACCGGTGATCGTGCCATCAAGATCGGTCACCGCCGCGATCATCGCAGGCCAGGCTTCCCGCACCGCGTCAGGCGTCGCACGATAGAAGCAGCGTGGGTGAAAGCGCAGCGCACCAGAGTCGATATCAGCAAGCGCCACCGAGGTAATGCCGCGACGGCGCAAATAGGCATCGCCAAGCGTTCCAGGCAGCGATTGAGCCTTGGCGAACAGCCGCCGGGCGGAGCGTTGAACCTGGGCTGCCATGGCCTCAGTATCGTCTGTGGCATTTGGTGCGGGATCAATACTGACAGCGGCTGGCGCGCTGTCGCTGCCGGCCAACCCCAGAAACCGACGCGCCTCCTCGGCCACGTCGCGGAAATCCGTCAGGCCGCAGTTTTCCCGGATCAAATCCAGCAAATCGCCATGCGTGCCCTCGGCGGCATCCT
>NCFD01000164.1 GCA_002281005.1 Acidocella sp. 35-58-6
ATATCAGCGCCGGTTTCTCAAACCGTGCGCAGGCATTTTGCGCCGCCCCCATCATCCGCACCAAACCCGCCAGGTCATCCACCCGAGGCGCATGAATTGTCAGCGGGTCTTCCCCAAACGCAATCAGGGCGGCCTTGTTGTCGCTGGCCTTCACATGCACCGACCCGCCGGTCAGGCGTTTTTGCGGGGCAAAAAATGCCGCCGCCTTGATTGCAATCCGGTATGCCGGGTTCATCGCATCAGCACCCCACACGGCGGGGGCTGAAACCACATAAGCATCCACCGGCGGCGGGTTGGCCGACGCCCCCAGCAGAATCGCCTCGGCCCCGCCCATACTCTCACCCATCAATACCAGTTTTGTATTCGGGTATTGCGCCCGCAACTGCACCGCCATCTGGCGTGCCTCATCTAGCATCACCGCCGTGCCCGCCCAGTGCCCACGGTTGGCGGTGGCGCCAAAGCCAGACTGATCCGGCGCATAAATCGCAATTCCCTTGGCGTTCAAAACCCCCGCCAGCAATTCCCAGGCGTCGCGGCTATCGGTGTAGCCATGCAGCGCCAGCACCACCGCCCGCAGCTTGCCTTGCGCCGGATACAGCCGGTATGGCAGCCGCACGCCGCCTTGCAATTCAAAATACCCATCGGTGATAATTGGGTGCCCCGGATACGCCTTCGGCACCCCAAACGGGATATCCGCACAGCCGCTGATAGCCACTGCCAACCCCAGCATCAACAGCCACGCCCGAAATTTTGTGCCCATCCGCATTAGCGCTATCATATCTTCAACCCTAACAGCGAGGCTCACCATGCCGGACGGCACACCCACCACGACCGAGATTATCCACGTCAAAACCCGCGCTGTCTCCTGCGATGGCGGTGTCGGCAGCCTAGGACACCCAAAAGTGTTCCTCAAAATCACCGGCACCCAGGTCACCTGCCCGTATTGTTCAAAACTCTTTATCCTCGAGCCCGGTGCAACGGACCACAGCCATTGAATAAAATCCGCCTGGTATTGGTTGACGGCTCAGGCTTCATCTTCCGCGCCTTCCACGCCATCCCCCCGATGACCCGGGCCGACGGCACCCATGTGAATGCGGTGTTCGGTTTCTGCAACATGATCTCGCGGCTGATCAAGGACCATACCGGCAGCCACATCGCGGTGATTTTCGACGCCGGGTCCAAAACCTTCCGCAACCGGCTCTACACTCCCCACAAAGCCCACCGCCCGGAGCCACCGCCCGAGCTCATCCCGCAATTTGGCCTGATCCGTGAAGCCACCCGCGCCTTCGGCCTACCCAGCATCGAACTACCCGACTGGGAAGCCGACGACCTCATCGCCGCTTACGCCAAAGCGGTAAAAGCCATCGGCGGCGAGGCCATCATCGTCTCCTCCGACAAAGACCTCATGCAACTCCTCGGCCCGTCCGTCACCATGCTGGACCCGATGAAAAACATCTCCATCGGCCTCGCCGAAGTGGAAGCCAAATTTGGCGTAACGCCTGATAAAGTCATCGAAGTGCAGGCCCTGATCGGCGATTCCACTGACAACGTGCCCGGCGTGCCCGGCATCGGCCCGAAAGGGGCGGCGCAACTCATCAACGAATACGGCACGCTCGAAGCCGTGCTGGCAGCGGCACCCTCGATGAAGCCCGGCAAGCGGCGTGATTCACTAATCGAGCACGCCGATGCCGCCCGCATCTCCAAGCAACTTGTTCTGCTCCGCGACGATGCGCCCTTGCCGGAGCCGATTGAAAATTTCGTGGTGAAACATTGGGACGACGCCACGCTCAGCGCCTTCCTGGATGCGCAGAATTTCAAAAGCATCAAGCAGCGCCTGGATGTTATCGGCAGCAAACCGGCGGCTCACCAGCCAGTGGTGGAACCCCATGCGCCCGCGCATGCTGCGGCATTTGCGGGCTACACCAGCATCACCAGCCTGGAGGCGCTGAATACTCTCATCACCACCGCCACCGAAGCCGGGCGTTTTGCGCTCGATATGCAAACCGATGACCGCAACTCCCTGCACGGCAATTTGGTCGGCATCGCGCTCGCCACCGCCCCCGGCCAGGCTCACTATATCCCGCTGGCCCACAACCTCTCGCTCGATGATGCCGCCCAGCTCAAGCCCGCCGATGTCATCGCCGCGTTGAAAAACTTGGCGGCTGACCCTACGGTTTTGAAAATCTGCCACGTCGCCAAATACGGCACCGAAATTCTCACCAAGCGCGGCATCAGCCACATCGCCCCGCTCGATGACACCATGCTGATCTCGTATTCCATGGACGCCGGCCTGCACGGCCACGACCGCGATGAACTTGCCCTGCTGCACCTCAACCACACCTCGCAAACTTATGATTCCATCTCAGGCACCGGCCGCAACCGCCTGGCCTTTGCCAGCATCCCCCTACCCCGCGCCACCGCCTACGCCGCTGAAGCCGCTGACATCACGCTGCGCCTGTGGGAAGTTTTAAAACCCGCCCTGCGCCCCAATAAATCCCTCGCTTTGTATGAACTCACCGAGAAAAAACTCATCCCCATTCTGGCCGCCATGGAGTTCGCCGGCATCATGGTGGATCGCGATGATCTGCAATCCATGTCAGTGGAATTTGCCACCCGCATGGCGGAATTCGAATCACAAATCCATAAACTCGCTGGCCAGAGCTTCAATGTCGGCAGCCCCAAGCAGTTGGGCGAGATATTATTTGATGTGCTGAAACTCCCCGGCGGCAAAAAGAGCAAACTCGGCGCCTGGGGCACCGATTCCTCGGTGCTGGAAACCCTTGCGGAAGCGGGCTACGAGATTGCGCAGGCGGTCACTGACTGGCGGCAGCTTTCAAAACTAAAATCCACCTACGCCGATGCGCTGATCAACCAGATCGACCCCGTAACCAACCGCGTGCATACCAGCTTCGCGATGGCCGCCACCACCACCGGGCGGCTCTCATCCATCGACCCGAATTTGCAAAACATCCCCATCCGCACCACCGAGGGGGCCCGCATCCGCAAGGCCTTCATCGCCGCCCCCGGCCATCAGCTTATTTCCGCCGATTATTCACAAATTGAGTTACGCTTGCTGGCGCACGTTGCTGATATTCCGGCCTTGAAACAAAGTTTTGCCGCCGGCGAGGACATCCACGCCCGCACCGCGTCGGAAGTTTTCAACGTGCTGATGCAAGGTATGGATGCCGCCACACGCCGCCGCGCCAAGGCCATCAATTTCGGCATCATCTATGGCATTTCCGCCTTCGGTCTGGGCCGCCAGCTTGGCATTTCCGCAGGCGAGGCCAAAACCTATATCGACGCTTATTTCCAGCGCTACCCGCAAATCCGCGCTTACATGGACAACACCAAGGAGCAAGCCCGCATCGATGGGTTTGTGTTAACGCCGTTCGGGCGGCGCTGCTGGGTGCCGCGCATCAAGGACAAATTGCCGCAACTTCGCGCCTATGCCGAGCGTCAGGCCATCAACGCGCCGCTGCAAGGCGGCGCCGCTGACATCATCAAATACGCCATGGTAAAATTGCCCGCCGCCCTCAAAGAGGCCAAACTCTCAGCCCGCTTGTTATTGCAGGTGCACGACGAATTACTGTTCGAAGCCCCCACGCATGAGGCTGAAGCCACCGCCACGCTGGCGCAAAGCATCATGCAAAACGCGGCCCAAATTTCCGTGCCGCTGATCGTGGAAACCGGCATCGGCCATAACTGGGGCGAAGCCCACTAGCCCCGACCTTTACTGGCCTGGCCCTTTGCAAGTCATCCCCGCGAAAGCGGGGAGCTCCTGACCAAGCCGCTAAATCGACCCAAAATTACTTCTGGCCAAACCCCAAATACCCAACCGACACATTCGGCTGCCCGGTATCACTGCCATATACCGGCGCCGCTGGCTTCGGGGCGGCAGCCAATGGCGCTGTTTCCACACGCACCTGCACCGGGTGCGCCTTCGGCTTCACCACCGGCTTGGCGGGTGCCGTGCTGGTCACCGACATTGGCGGGCCAGACGGGCTGCTGCCACCTTCCTGCTGCGTGGCCAAAATCAAAAATGTAATATTGTTCTGGTTCAGCGCAATCGAGAGATCCAGAGGCGTCTCGCCCAACGCATCATGCGCGGTCAGGTCAGCGCCACGGCCAATGGCATCCTGGGCTGCGGCGTAATCGCCCTTATTGATGGCGGCAAATAAATCCACCGTCGGGTCGCCGCTATTGGCCTTTTTGATTTTCGGCGCCGTGGCGATCCCGCCGACGAACATGAAGGTGACCG
>NCFD01000165.1 GCA_002281005.1 Acidocella sp. 35-58-6
CACTTTGGTTGGCTTCCGTCACTGAAAAATAGGCTTCTGGGCCAAACTCACGTTTGAGCTTGGCCATCATTCCCGCTTGATGGACCCGGCCGTCATGCGCTTGGGCGCCGGCTAATAGCAGTGGGTCAAGCCGCAGCACCGCGGCCTCATCATAATCCGAACGCAGGGATGTTGAGAGCATGTTATTGATGCGGGCATGAAGGGTGGGCAAGTCTTGCGCATCAGGGGCCGACTTCAGACCCTGCGGCAGGGTCATCTTCAGCAGATATCTGCCGGGGTGAGCAGCCAGCCAGGTTTGCAAATCCGGGTCGACCCGATCAACCAGGGCTGTCCACGCGCCACGGTGCACGGCCCGGCCATCTTCCGCAGAAATCGGTTCACAAGCAACCTCTGCGGCCACACCATCACGCGTGATAAGTAAATCAAACGGCGTCGCATCGTTCAAGCCCGTAAAGGCAACCTCGAAACCACGGGCCTTTTGCAGCTCGGCCGTATGCATCAAATGAAGTAAAGGGATGACGGTGGCATCACCCAGCATCGCTGCTTCCAAAGTCTCACTGAGCCTGGTTTTACCACTGGCGGATAACGTTTCATGAAGCATCGGCAAGCGGGTTGCCAAGTTCACGAATGACGCTTCACCTGTCGACAAAGGCAGCCCCCGCCGGGCCTTTTCAATGGCACATTCGGCCATGAACCGCGTCGCCGCGAGTTTGCTTGATCGGGTTGGCTTATTGGTACGCTCGGCAATGGTCTGGACGCGCTCCCGCCATGCTGATTTACCGACCAGAGCTATAAATTCATTCGCGTGTGGGTATGTCATTCCCCACCTTCTAGCGCCAATTCGTTTCTATAACATTCACAGTGTCGTGAAACGCAGATTTGGCAGCCTTGGCGTGTCGGGGGTTTCGCCATTTTGGGCACGATGGCGCAGCATATGGTCCGCCAGCACACAGGCGAGCATCGCCTCGCCTACCGGCACGGCTCGAATACCCACACACGGATCATGGCGGCCCTTGGTGACCAACTGAACCTCGGCCCCGGCACGATCCACCGCACGAACGGGCGTGAGGATTGAACTTGTCGGCTTCACCGCGAACCTAGCCACAATCGGCTGGCCGGTTGATATGCCGCCCAAAATGCCGCCTGCATGATTGGCAAGGAACTGCACTTCCCCCTCATTCATCCGCATTTCATCAGCGTTGTCCTCGCCACGGGCAGCAGCAGCGGCAAAACCATCCCCAATTTCCACGCCTTTGACCGCATTGATGCTCATCAGCCCCGCCGCAATATCTGCGTCAAGCTTCCCATAAATCGGAGCCCCAAGTCCTGGCTTCACGCCTTCAGCAACAATTTCAACCACGGCGCCCAGCGAAGAACCTTGTTTACGAATGCTATCCAGCACCGCTTCCCATTCATCAGCCGCAACCGGGTCCGGGCAAAAAAACGAGTTTCGTTCAACCTCATCCCAATCCCAACGGGGTTGGCTCACCCAGTGACTCCCAAGAGCAACCATCGCCCCCCGAATCACCACCTGATCACCTAAGATTTTGCGGGCAACGGCCCCGGCTGCAACCCGCATCGCGGTTTCCCGGGCGGAAGACCGGCCCCCGCCGCGCGGATCGCGATGGCCGTATTTCAATTCGTATGTGATATCTGCGTGCCCAGGACGGAATTGCGCGGCTATATTACTGTAATCTTTTGAGCGTTGATCGACATTTTCGATAACCAATGCGATCGGCGTGCCGGTCGTTAGACCTTCATAGACCCCCGAGAGAATTTTCACCTGATCTGGTTCTTGCCTTTGGGTCGTGAATTTTGACTGGCCAGGCCGCCGTTTATCGAGGTAGGGCTGAATATCGGCCTCTGATAAGCGCAAACCCGGCGGCGTGCCATCAATGACACAGCCGATCGCCGGGCCGTGGCTCTCACCCCAGGTGGTGACTCTGAATAATTGACCAAAACTGTTGTATGACATGCCCTTGAAATAACACGTCGGAACAGGATGGCTAGTCGCTATCCTGCATGGTCGGGGGTCGATACGCGCTCATCACGTCCCACCATCAATGCCAGCCCGGTGCCCGCGAGCAGCAGCAAGGCCGCCACGAAGAACGGAGCGCCCGTTAAAGCGGTGCCGCGAAACGTGACATGCGCCGAAATACTTCGTGCAAAAACAAAACTGAACAAACCGGGGCCAATCATTTGCGCAACCGCCCCAACACTACCAATGGCACCCTGTAATTGGCCTTGAGCGTTTGGTGATATGCGCCTAGTCATCAGGCCCTGAAGTGCGGGAGTTGCGAGGCCCATTAGCGACATCACAGGGACGCCCAGCCAGAATATCCAGGGTTGGCCAGCCATTCCGAACAGCGCCATGCCGGCTGCGCCGCAGACCAATCCAATAATCAGGCAAGCTCGCTCACCGAGCCGTGCAACGATCGGCTTCACCAAAACACCGCCAACGATCATCGAGCACAGGCCAACCATGGCGAAGGTCAGACCAACGGTCGCGATGTTCCAGCCATATCGATACGTTACATACAGTACCATAACGGCCGGAAGCGCCGCGCGGCTCAACCAAAAAAGAAAATGTATGACGGCAAGTGGGGCCAGTCCCACCCGGCCACGCAAAAACTTCAGGGCGCCAACAGGGTTGGCTTTCCGCCAGAAAAATCCCCCTCGACGGTCGATTTCAAGGGACTCAGGCAGTATAAAATAACCGTAAAGTGCGTTGGTCAGGCTCAACCCCGCCGCCACCCAGAACGGTAATCGCGGATTGATTTGCCCAAGCAGGCCACCGGCTGCGGGACCAAGTATGAACCCTAGGCCAAAGGCCACGCTCATCAGCCCAAAATTAGCGGCACGCTTTTCTGGCGGCGAGACATCAGCGATATAGGCCTGCGCGGTTGAAATGCTGGCGGCGGTTATTCCAGATATCAGCCGGCCCACAAAAAGCAGCCCGATGCCAGGGGCTAAGGCCATGAGAATATAATCCAGACCCAGTCCTACGTTGGAAATCAAAACCACGGGACGGCGGCCGTACCGGTCTGACAAAGCCCCCAAGATAGGCGAAAAAATGAACTGCATGAACGCCCATGCGGTTCCGAAAATGCCGATAACGCGCGACGCCGCGGCCGTGTCATTATGGAGAAACCCCAGAACTAACCGTGGCAAAACCGGAATGACCAGCGACATCGCCAGCATATCCAGCATGATGGTCACTAAAATAAACGCCAAGGCTGCCCGCCTTGGCGTTTTATCATCAACCGGACGCGGCATTACATCGCCCATCCGAATGGTATGTGACGATCAATTATCCGCTTTATGACGGTCTATCTGCGACTGCATGGCGGTTAACAGAGCTGATATCTGGCCACCGTTGCTGGTCACAACGGACGCATAATCATTGCGGGTGGTAATGCGCAGGCTGGTGCCCGCCACGATGACGTCAACAATTTTAGGCGAACCATTTACTTCGTCCACGGCCCAGCCAACGTCAGACGGTGCCTGCCCAGGACGTGTGATGGTGGTATCAACGATGGTGTCATTCCCCATGACCGAACTGCCATTCACGGTAAAGGTGATACCTTGATAGGCTTTGATCTGATAGGTGATGTTGTATGAGAGAAGCTGATGAAATAGCGCCAGGAACTGGCTATGCTGGTCAGGTGTTACAACATTTTTATAGCGCCCCAGGACGTAGTCTCCCACCTGGTCTACCGCCACAATCTGATCAACCAACTGCCGAAGTTCATCCGCCTTCTGCGCCGTACTGGCACCGCTGTTCACGATAGTTACCAACTGCTGACCGGATTGCTGAATGAAAGCCTTGGCAGCGTCGGGAGCCACTTGCGCCTGAGCCATCGAGGCGGCTGCCAATATGGGCAGCCCAGCGACGGCCCCTAATATAAAACGACGAAGAATCATGTAGTTAAGTCCTTATACAGTAGTTGCAGACGTCATTTCTGCGCCGGCCGAGGGTACCAGTCTGGTATCGTCGGCGTGTCGCGCTGATCAATTAACTGCAACTGTGAGGCACGTTGCTGGCGATAAAGGCTCCGAAATGTGGCATAGGGGTCCAGCGCTGTGGCTTCGATCTGGTCGATCGGATCAATAAACTCAGCCCGCGTATTCACCAACCGCAACCCTGTCTCCGAATAACTAAACACAGACAACGCCGTGCTGGCTGGCGCCGCTTCAACAGGGGTGAGGAAGTATGCTGCTGGAAGGTAGAGCACGTCACG
>NCFD01000166.1 GCA_002281005.1 Acidocella sp. 35-58-6
TCGGGCAATGCCGCAATCTGTTCCAGTTCAAACAAGGCACCCGCAATATGCATGTCCTTGTTGATGCCGAACTGGGTGATCTGCTTCATCGCGTTGATCTGGTCGTCACCGGCCAGCAACAAGCATAGCACATCGGGCTTGGCTGCCCGAGCCTGGATCAGATACGAGGAGAAATCTGGCGTGCCGACCGGCACCAGAGCACCGCCGACAATGGTACCGCCGAGCGCTGTGACCTGCTTGGTATAATCATCCTGCTCGGAATGGCCGAACGCATAGTCGGTGGTCAGGAAGTACCATTTTTTACCAAACTTCTCGACCAGCGTGCCGGAGTTCCCGGAGGTCATGATCCAGGTGGTTGAGCAGGTCCGGAAGGTGGCCCAGTTACAAGCGGGGCCCGTCAATTTATCGACGTGACCGCCGGAGCAGACGAAAAGCTTATTGTGCGCCGCAGCAAATTGGCTGATCGAGAGCGAGACAGCCGAATTGGTGGTGCCAGTGAAAAAATCTACCTGGCTCTGGTCGAGTAAGCGGCTGGCTTTATCAACACCCGTGCCTGGGCTGCCGGCATCATCTTCCACCAAAACCTGCACAGGACGGCTTAAAATACCGCCTTTTTTGTTCAGCTCGGCAGCAGCAAATTGCGCGCCCTTAATGGCACTTTGACCCAACACCGCGAAATTGCCGGTAGTGGAATCGACCATACCAATTTTAATCGGCGTTTCGCTGGCGCCCCAGCTTGGCTTCGGCGGATAAAGCAATGAAGCAGCGCCTAGCGCGGCACCTGTTTTGATCAACCCGCGACGATCGATCAGGCCACCAGATTTATTTTGATCCGACATCTTTGTTCACTCCCAAAAGTTTCTTCAGGAGACGCTTCAGAGTGACCGAAGATACCGCAATGCAACAAAAGTTCTACGGATAAGTCAGCATCATTCTAAAAATTGACACATCCCTTTTTTGCAACGCTGCTTCGGACGGTTAGAGCCGCCTCACGAGGTATTTACTCTCGCCGGATAACGCTTTTGTCAATGGCCGGTATAGTTTACCTTAAACAGGCTCACCCTGTATCGGATCAATTCCGTGCGAGGCGATCAACTGGGTCGCTTCAGCAATCGCCTTTTCCAATAAGGCAGGGTCGGTGCCCTTCGCTACGATCGCGACCCCGCCGGCCGCTTCCCGGCGGAACGGGTAGCTCCCCAAATCAACAGGCGGGTACTTGTCCTGAATTGCGGAAAGTCCTGCGGCAATCGCCCCTTCCATGATACCCATGCCGTGAACCGCCCGCATGGCAATCGGCGTGCCCTTAGGCAGGCTGGGCTCTAACGCCTCGTACATCGACTGCATGATGCGCGGCACTCCCGCCATGACATGCACATTGGCGATCGAGAAACCCGGTGCCATCGAGATCGAATTTGGAATCGGCACAGCGCCCCGCGGCATCGTTGCCATCCGCTGACGAGCAGCGTTGAACGCGCCGGGTGCCATTGCCTTTTCCATCATCGTGAAAGTTTCAGCATGTGGCTCCCACGGCACCCCAAACGCCGCCGCTACGCATTCGCTCGTAATGTCGTCATGAGTCGGCCCGATACCGCCGGTGGTAAATAATTCATCATACGACGCCCGCAATTCATTCACCGCACTGATGATCCGGTGAGGCACATCAGGGATAACCCGCACCTCCTGCAATTGTATCCCCCGCACCGCCAACCGCTTGGCCAGGAAATTTACATTCACATCCTGGGTCCGGCCCGATAGAATTTCGTTACCAATAATCAAAATCGCGGCGGTTGGATTTGTCATCGAATCCTCTTAAAAAATCACGCAACATCGGAATCAAGGGGCGGTCAGCCGGTGGCATCGGGTATTCCACCAGCCGCTCAGGCGCCACCCATGCAAGCGCCTGCCCCTCACGCGGCTTGGGCACGCCACGCCACTTGCGGCATAAAAACACCGGCATTAGCAGATGAAAACTCTCATAGGCGTGCGAGGCAAATACAAACGGCGCCAGATGTTTCGGCAAAACCTCGATGCCCAGCTCCTCATGCAGCTCACGCGCCAGCGCCGCTTCAGGCGTCTCGCCAGCATGCAGTTTGCCGCCCGGAAATTCCCATAACCCGGCAAGCTTTTTGCCCTCCGGGCGGCGTGCCAGGAGGATCCGCCCCTGAGCATCAATCAGCGCACATGCCACCACCAGCAGCATCGAGGGCGTGGCCGGAACCTCGGCCAGGGTTGTCTCTCGCGTCAACGCAAAATGCCGCACTGGCAGTTTGGCACCGGGCCGGCATTTAAATTCCTGCACGCCTTTACCGGTTGGCAAAAACCCAACCCGGCTCAGCACCGCCACCGAGCCATCATTATCCGCCGCCACCGTCGCCGTAATTTTCAACACCGAGAGTGCCGCGAACGCCCAGCTGGTCAGCCGCAGCGCCACTTCCAGCCCGAAGCCCTGCCGCCAAAACGCCCGGCCCAGCCAGTAGCCCAAATCAGCGGTTTTTTTATCCTTGGAGAGCCGCAGGCCGGCACAGCCGATCAACGCCCCGCTGGCGGCCTCCACCACCGCAAACTGCGCGGCCCTGCCGGCTGCCCGGTCCTGGTCCGCCGCGGCGATCCAGTCCCCGGCCAACGCCGCCGGGTAGGGAAACGGCGCATCAGGCAATTTCCGGCAAATTTCCCAATCATTGATCAATCGGTGGAAACTTGCCGCATCCGCTGCCTCCAACGGCCTGAGCAGCAAGCGCGAGGTACGCAGAACCGGCCCCGCCGCCGTATCCTCGGCAGCAATTGCGGTCCCGACCAGCGAATCGAACAGATCATCCATGAGCAGACTCTGGATAGCGTGCTGTTGATCTTCCCGCCAGGACTTGGCAACGATGCAGCCTATGGACGCGCAACCTGACATAAATATTTCGGCTCTCACCCATGCTGCCCTGGCCGCCCGGGCGGCGTTGCCAGCTCTTGCCCGTTCCACGGCCGCCACCCGTAACCTGGCGTTGATGGCGGCCGCCGACGCGCTGACCACCAGCCAGGCCGCCATACTACATGCCAACAGCCAGGATTTACTGGGCGCCACCGGCACCTCCGCCTTTCAGGACCGCTTGCGGCTCGATGCCGGCCGCCTCGCCGCCATGGCCAAGGGCCTGCGCGATGTGGCCGCGCTGCCCGACCCGCTGGCCCGCACCCTGGCTGAATGGACCCGCCCCAATGGGCTGGTGATCAGCCGCATCGCGCAACCGCTTGGCGTGATCGGCATGATTTACGAAAGCCGCCCGAATGTGGGTGCCGATGCCGCCGCCCTCGCTATCAAATCCGGTAACGCCATTATACTGCGTGGCGGTTCAGAGAGTTTCCACTCCGCTGCCGCCATCCATGCCGCCATTCTCTCCGGCCTGCGCGCTGCGGGTTTGCCGGACGACTGTGTGCAAGTCGCCCCCAGCACCGACCGCGCGTTTGTGGCCGCCATGCTCTCCGCCTCCGGGCTGATCGATTTGATCATCCCACGGGGCGGCAAGTCATTGGTGGAACGTGTACGGCGCGAGGCTCGGGTGCCAGTGCTCGCCCATGCCGAGGGCATGAACCACACCTATGTTCACACCAAAGCCGACCCCGGCATGGCACGGCGGATTCTCGCCAATGCCAAAATGCGCCGCACCGGCGTCTGTGGTGCCACCGAAACTTTGCTGATCGATGCTGCCATCGCGCCCGCCCTGCTGCCTGACCTGGTGGCGGACCTCGGCTCGCTTGGCTGCACCTTTAAGGCCGATGCCGCCACCCGCACCATTTTGCCCAAACTGCCCGCCGCCACCGACGCCGATTTTTCCACCGAATGGCTGGATGCGATTTTGAACATCAAAATTGTTGAAAATATCGACGACGCCTTGGAATTCATCGCCGCCCATGGCAGCGAGCATACCGATGCCATCATCACCGAAGATGCTGCTGCCGCCGAGCATTTTTTAAGTCACATCGCCAGTGCGGTGGGGTTATGGAATGCGTCCACGCAATTTTGCGATGGCGGTGAATTTGGTTTTGGCGGCGAAATCGGTATCGCCACGGGGCGCATCCATGCCCGCGGCCCGGTGGGTCTCGAGCAACTCACCACGTTCCGGTATGTCGTGCGCGGCACCGGCCAGGTTCGTCCCTGAAATTCACGCCCGGCCATCGCGCGGCGTTGCGGATCGGCGTGCTGGGCGGCTCGTTCAACCCGGCGCACGCCGGGCATCTGCATGTCGCCCGCC
>NCFD01000167.1 GCA_002281005.1 Acidocella sp. 35-58-6
CTGGCACCAGTCACCACCACCTCCCCGGGTGCTGCCTGTCCCTGGGTGGGGGTCATGATGTTATCCGTGAACAATGAAATCTGCCCGGCGTCACCGAAATATCCGGTCACGGTGCCACCCGCATTATTCATCACCACCGGCACCGAAATGGATAGGCCCGGCAACAAGGCGCTGTTACTGCTGATCGTCAGTGTATCGGCAACCACGCCGGTATTGGCGGTATAAATCAACGCTGCCAGATCAGCGTTCAATGCCGTTGGGCTAGCGGCCACCAGCGTCATTTGTGCCACCGCCGTGCCACCAGCTTCAGCCAGCACGCCATGCGAGACCGCCAGCGTCAGTGAAATTGGCTGGCCACTCCAACTTCGCAACAACACATCAAAGCCTGGCACCGGCTGCGCCACACCCGGCTGCGCGATAAGTACCGCCGACGACGCGCTCAACCCATTTATAAAAATACGCGCATTCGCATCGCGCAGGCTAACCTCGCCGTCGCCTTGCGCATCCATCCCCACAAACGGCAACGTCCCCAGCGGATACGATGCATTAATGGTGAAAGACTGCGTAACACCCAGCGCATCCGTTCCCGCCACAACAAAGTGGGTGGCGGTGACATTAAGCAGCGTCAGTCCGCTTAAACCCGGAAATATCAACCGGTCTCCCGGCGCAAAGTTCATAATTGTGCCAGAAAATACCGCAGGGCTGGTGATCACAATCACCCCACCGGTTTGCGCCAGCGTATCTGCATAACCACCGCTAAATGTTGCGGCACCGCTATCGTTCAAAAAATTCAATACGACCGAGGAGTCAACCGTGAGTGGGGTGGCACTGAACACCCCATAAAGTGGGTCAATCGGGCCAAGAGCCAGCACCCCGCCGGCTGCCACATCCAATGTCGTGCCAGTAATCTCACCCGCCGCGATAACAATGGTATCGCCACCACCTACCAAAATTTCACCGGTGCCGCTGATCAATCCGGCTTCACTGAAATTCCCCGCCTGAACATCGCCCGAGCCGGTCAGCACCGCCCCCGCCGCCAGAGTCAAAGCGGGACGATAATTTGTGGTAATACTCGCTCCCGCTTGCAGGGTGCCGGTAAAATCTAGCAATGCGCCACCGCCAAGCGACACCAAACCCGTAACGCTGGCACCTTGAGCGATCATCAACGTCCCGGCTTCGCTCAAAGCCCCAGCTCCGAGTTGGCCGAAATCATAACTGGTGCCGCCCAGCGACAATTGATTATACGGCACCTGTAACGTCGCTTCAGGGTTGATCATTACGGCACCCGCACCATCAATCCCGCCGATATCACTGACATTTTGGCTAACAACCAGCGTGCCACCCACGCCCAGCGTGGTAACGCCTAGAATTACTTTATCAACGCCGTTGCTGATCGTCGTGGCTGGCCCCTGGGCCCCGATAATATCGAGCGTAATATTGCCAGATGTCACAGCACTCCCCAACGGCCCCGCAACATCGCGTGCCGCATATGCCAGCCCGGAGAGCCCTAATGGACCGGCCCATTGCAGCCCGGCCAACAGAGCGTTTACCGCGGCCAACTGATCCGCCGTAAAATTAAGTATAATCTGGCCGGTCCCGACCCCGCTGGCGCTTATGCCACCCAGCGCCGTAAGACCAGGCAGCAGCAAAATACCGGAAGCAGCACTGAGCGTGATGGCCATAAACTGGCTGGTGCCCTGCCCAGCCGCCGCCAACGCCGTAGCTGCGGGGTTCGCCAGCACCAAGCCGCTGATCGGACTCACGAGATATGAAGCCAAACTCAAACGAGTCGGCGGTGCTACAAACGCCGCACCCGCCGCGGGAACGCCAAAAACGGCAATATCCGACACCGCGCTCAGCAGTGCTGGGTCACTGGCGATGACATGCAGCGTATCCAACCCGGTTCCGCTATCCTGCAAGCTCGCCAATGCAGCATTCACCTGCGCCAGCCCACCGCTGATGCTCAATGTAGAACCGGCACTTGAAACCGTGGCCCCACCGGCCGAGCTGGCGGTCAGCCAGGACCCGGCATTTCCGGCAATGATCGTAACACTGATGACGCCACCGCTGGGGTCCACCACACTTAGCGGCAGAGACAACGGGGCGACGACCACACTGCCGAGCAGTGAAATCGTGGCGGGAGCGATAATGTCGATGCGGTTGGTCATAGGGTTAAGCCTGATACAACCATACGCCGTCCGTCAATTCGCTAACACTACTTTAAGTTAAATCAGTTTCGCTTAACCCTCCTCACATTTGCTTGTAAAATTAACCCGTAGCATCAAAGCCAAAGCTGTGCTCTTGAAGCTGCATGACCGCAGCACCGCTTCATTATCGTAACCAACGTCTGATGCTCGACCCTTCTGGCGCCGCCTTTTGGCCGGCCCGGCGGGTGCTTTTTGTGGCAGATTTGCACCTTGAAACATCCATAATGGCAACCCGCGGCACGCTGGAAAAACTCAACCGGCTGATCCGGCTCTACCGGCCCGCCAAACTCATCGTTCTGGGGGGCTGCGGTGCTGGCCGGAACGGCGGTGAGCGGCTAAGCGACGCTGAGCGTGCCCGGCTGACAGCCCTATCGCGGGAAGCGCAATTTATTTGGGTTAACAGCACCCAAGCCAAGCCGGATGCCCTTTGTGAGACATTGGAGGAATACCGTGACGGCCCATTCACCTTCCGCCATCAAGCCTCGGCACGGTTAGGCCCGCGCGACATTGAAATTTCGGGGTATTTCAACCCACTGGCCAGTATCGACACCAAGGCGCGCCGCATCAGCCGTCCCTGTTTTGTTACGGATTCATCCCGGTTAATCCTCCCCGCCTTTGGCGCCCCCACAGGCGGCATCGATGTGCGTGACGCTAGCATCGCAAAATTATTCCCGCTCGGGTTGCGGGTATTCCTGCTTGGGCAGGACCAACTTTTCAGTTTCGCTCTTGGCCAGCTTGGCCGCATGGCCGAAGTGGCATGAGCACAGCGCTCGTCTGGTTCAAAAACGACCTGCGCCTCGTGGATAATCCATCCCTTGACGCCGCATTGCAGAGCGCCAGCCGCATTTTGCCTGTGTATGTGCTGGACGATGACGTATCGGACCCCGCAAAGCTGGGCGGCGCTAGCCGCTGGTGGCTGCATCATTCCCTCACCTCGCTGGCCGCCAGCCTCGCCGAACGTGGTGCACCGCTGATCCTGCGCAAAGGCGATTCCAGCCGCATCATCCCTGCCCTGGCCGCAGAAGCCGGCGCGACATCGGTTCATGCCGCCCGTGCCCATGAACCCTCAGCGCGGGCGATGGACAAGGCGGTGGCTGCCAGCCTGAAAGCCGCCAATATCGGGTTTCATCGCCATCTCTCGGCCGGATTGTTTCCGCCTGAGCGGATTAAAACCAAAACCGGCGGTGTGTACGGCGTTTATACCCCGTTCTCCCGGGCCTGCTTTGAAGCTGGCGTTGCCGAACATGAAAGTCCCGCGCCCGATAACATTCCCGCCGTCACTGGCGTTTCTTCTGAGCGTCTATCAGACTGGCAATTGCTGCCTACCAAGCCCAATTGGGCGAAGGATTTTCAAAAATCATGGCAGCCTGGTGAAGCGGGAGCGCACCGGCAGCTCGCACTGTTCCTGAAAAATGCTGTCGCCGGCTATGCGGATGCCCGCAATATACCTAGCCAAACCGGCACCTCTCGCCTCTCGCCCCATTTGCATTTCGGCGAAATTTCGCCACGCCATGTTTGGAACCAGGCCGCCAAAGCCAAAGGGGCGGGCGTGCAAACGTTCCTCAAGGAACTGCTCTGGCGCGAGTTCTCAATGTACTTGCTCTGGCACCACCCGGATCTTGCTAGCACGCCGATAAGACCAGAGTTCGCAAAGTTCCCCTGGGCCGACGACCCGTCAGCCTTGCGGGCGTGGCAACGTGGCCAGACTGGTATTCCCATCGTGGATGCCGGGATGCGTGAGCTGTGGCAGACCGGCTGGATGCATAACCGGGTGCGCATGATCACCGCCTCGTTCCTGGTCAAGCATCTGCTCATTCCCTGGCAGGAGGGCGAAGCCTGGTTTTGGGACACTCTGGTTGACGCCGACCACGCCGCCAATGCGGCTTCCTGGCAATGGGTGGCCGGTTGCGGGGCCGACGCGGCACCTTACTTCCGAATTTTTAATCCGGTTCTGCAAGGACTGAAGTTTGACCCCACGGGCGCGTATGTCCGCCGCTACGTCCCCGAGCTTGCC
>NCFD01000168.1 GCA_002281005.1 Acidocella sp. 35-58-6
CAATGGTGCGGCATCGCGCGTGGGCGCCCAGCATAGCCAGTGCTTTGCCTCATGGTACGCCCATTGCCCCGGTTTGAAAGTGGTCGCCCCATGGTCGGCTGCCGATGCCAAGGGCTTGATGCGGGCGGCGATCCGCGACCCGAACCCGGTGATTTTCCTCGAGAACGAAATTCTCTATGGCCAGACCTTTGATTGTCCGATCTCGGATGATTTCATCCTGCCCATCGGCAAAGCAAAAGTTGAGCGGGTTGGCTCAGATGTCACCATCGTTGCGTTCTCCATCATGGTGGATGTTGCGTTGAAGGCCGCGGAGATTTTGGCCGGGCAGGGGATTTCCGCCGAGGTGATTAATTTGCGTACTATCCGGCCTTTGGATGTGGCGACGATTGTGGAATCGGTGAAAAAAACCAACCGGGTGGTGAGCGTGGAGGAAGGCTGGCCGTTCGCGGGCATTGGCTCGGAAATTTGCATGACCGTGACCGAGCATTGCTTCGACTGGTTGGATGCCCCGCCAATGCGCGTGGCCGGGCTGGATGTGCCGATGCCCTACGCGGCTAATCTCGAAAAACTGGCGCTGCCACAGCCGAATTGGGTTGTGGATGCGGTCAAAAAAATTATCTGAGGCAGGGAGCACACACATGGCAACCAATATTTTGATGCCGGCACTTTCGCCCACGATGACCGAAGGCAAATTGTCGCGCTGGCTGAAGAAAGAAGGCGACGAGGTGAAGTCCGGCGACCTGCTGGCCGAAATCGAAACCGATAAGGCGACGATGGAAGTGGAAGCGGTGGATGAGGGCTATCTCGCCAAAATTGTCGTGCCGGATGGCACGGAAGGTGTGGCGGTAAATGCGGTGATTGCGATTCTCACTGCCACCAAAGGTGAAAAAACTGATGCCCCGGCGGCGCCAGCTCCGGCTCCGGCGGCTCCGGCGGCTGCGCCGGCTGCCGCGCCAACGACGGCAACGGCGCCGGCCGCAGCCCCCCCCCCAGCGCCAGCGGCTGACCACGGCGAGCGCGTGTTTGCCTCACCATTGGCCCGCCGCATGGCCAAACAGGCCGGGATCGACCTTGCCAATATCAAAGGCTCAGGTCCCAACGGACGCATTGTGAAGGCTGATCTGGCTGGCGGTGCCGCCCATGCTCCAGCACCGAAGGCCGAGGCTGTAGCGCCGACTGCTGCACCGGCTGTTGCGCCAGCGCCAAAACCGGCGGCCCCGGCTCCGGTGATTACTGCCCCGCACAAAAAAGTCCCCAACTCCACCATGCGCAAGGTGATCGCTAAGCGTCTGACGGAATCCAAACAAAACGTCCCGCATTTTTACCTCACCAGCAACATCGAGATCGACGCGCTGTTGAAATTGCGGGCTGATTTGAATGCAAAATCACCAAAGGATGGGCCCAGTGCCTTCAAACTTTCGGTTAACGACCTTATCATCAAGGCTTGCGGTGTGGCATTGCGCCGGCACCCGCAAGTGAATGCGTCATACACCGAAGAGGCGATTATTCAGTATGATGATGTTGATATTTCCATCGCGGTTTCCATCCCCGACGGTTTGATAACCCCGATTGTCCGCAAGGCTGACCAGCTTGGTTTGGCGGCCATCAGCAACACCATGAAAGACCTCGGCGCCCGCGCTAAAACCGGCAAATTGAAGCCGGAGGAATTCCAAGGCGGCGGCTTCTCGATCTCGAACCTCGGGATGTTCGGCATCCCGGAATTTTCCGCCATCATCAACCCTCCGCAGGCCGGAATTCTGGCGGTGGGTGCTGGCGAAAAACGCGCGGTCGTGAAGAACGACGCCATCGTGATCGCAACCATGATGACCGTGACCCTCTCCTGCGATCACCGCGTGGTGGATGGCGCCCTGGGTGCGGAATTCCTCTCGACCTTGAAAGCCATCATTGAAGACCCGCTGAGTCTGATGCTGTGATCATTCGCGCGATCACTCCCGCTGACGTACCAGCCATTCACGATTTCATCGTGCAGCTGGCAACGTTTGAGCGGGAGCCGCATATGGTGAAAATGACGCTCGAGGAACTGCATGAAGCCTTATTTGGTGCGGTGCCCCGGGCGCAGGCGATTATTGTGGATTCCGATGAAGGCGAGATCGGCTTCGCAATTTTCTCGGAGAGTTTCAATACATGGACCGGCAAGCCCACCCTGCATGTTGAGGATGTGTTTGTGAACGAATCCGCCCGCGGCCTTGGGGCGGGGCACTTAATCTTTCAGTATCTGGCCGCACTCACTGTTTCGCGCGGGTATCACAGAATGGAATGGTCGGTTCTCAATTGGAACCGTCCCGCCATCCGGTTTTACGAATCAATCGGTGCGACCTCGATGGCTGAATGGACCAAATATCGCTTGAGCGGTGATGCGTTGCATGCCCTCGCGGAAAAAGGAATTTGAATATGGCAGATGAGATGAATTTTGACTTAATCGTTGTCGGTGGCGGGCCAGGCGGCTACGTGGCCGCCATCCGCGCCGCGCAGTTGAAGATGAAGGTAGCGCTGGTTGAGGGCAAACATCTCGGCGGTATCTGTCTCAACTGGGGTTGCATCCCCACCAAGGCGCTGCTGCGCTCTTCAGAAATCAATCACCTGCTGCATCATCTCGATGAGTTCGGTTTTTCCGGCGGCAATTTCAGCTTCGATGTCGAGAAAATCGTCAAGCGCTCGCGCGGCATTGCCAAGCAGCTCTCTTCTGGCGTCACGCATCTGCTGAAGAAAAACAAAGTCACGGTGATCGACGGCTACGGTAAGCTGGCCGGCAAAGGCACGCTTGAAGTGACCAAGGACGGTAAAAAGATTGCCACCCTCACCGCCAAAAACATTATCCTCGCCACCGGCGCTCGGCCCCGCCAAATTCCGGGCATCGAGGTGGATGGCAAGCTGATCTGGAGCTATTTCGAGGCGATGGTGCCTACCGAAATGCCAAAATCACTGCTGGTAATGGGCTCGGGTGCCATCGGGATCGAATTTGCCAGTTTTTATCAAAACATGGGCGCTAAAGTGACCGTGGTGGAAATGCTGGACCGTGTGCTGCCGGTGGAGGATGCCGAGGTTTCCGCCTTCGCCCGCAAAGCTTTTGAGAAGCAGGGAATGAGCATCATCACCTCTGCCACCGTCAAGGGCGTCAAGAAGGGCGCCAACAATGTCACCGTCACTGTTGAAGCCGGCGGCAAAACGCAGGAAATCACTGTGGACCGAGTGATCTCAGCGGTTGGCATTGTCGGCAATGTCGAGAACATCGGGCTGGAAGGCACCAAGGCCAAGGTGGAGCGCACCCATGTGGTGGTGGATGGCTACGGCTTCACCGGCGAACCAGGCGTCTATGCCATTGGCGACCTCGCCGGTCCGCCCTGGCTGGCGCATAAAGCCAGCCATGAGGGCGTCGTTTGCGTTGAGCACATCGCTGGGCTGAAACGGCACCCGATGGAGACGGGCAACATTCCGGGCTGCACCTATTGCCGGCCGCAGGTGGCTTCAGTGGGGCTGACTGAGGCCAAGGCCAAAGAGGCTGGGCATGAGGTGAAGGTGGGCCGCTTCCCCTTCATCGGCAACGGCAAGGCCATCGCCATGGGCGAGCCGGAGGGCTTCGTGAAAACCGTATTTGACGCCAAAACCGGCGAATTACTGGGTGCTCACATGATCGGCGCCGAGGTTACCGAGATGATCCAGGGCTATGTGATCGCCCGTACCTTGGAGACCACCGAGGCGGAATTGATGCATACGGTGTTCCCGCACCCCACCATCAGCGAAGCCATGCACGAGTCAGTGCTTGACGCCTATGGCAGGGTTATACATTTCTAGCCCATGAGCACCCGCATCGAGATCGATCATCGCCTCCGCCACCCGGAAAAGCAGCACCGGGCGGATAACCCGATCAGCCGCAAGCCGGCCTGGATTCGCGTGAAAGCGCCAACCAGCCCGGTTTACCACGAAACCCACGCGCTGATGCGGGCGAACGGGCTGGTGACGGTGTGTGAGGAAGCCGCTTGCCCGAATATCGGCGAATGCTGGTCGCAGCGCCACGCCACCATGATGATCATGGGCGAGATCTGCACGCGAGCCTGCGCCTTCTGCAATGTCACCACGGGCCTGCCCAACGCGCTGGACGCCGACGAGCCGCGCCGGGTGGCCGAGGCTGTCGCCAAGATGGGTCTCAAGCACGTCGTCATCACCTCGGTGGACCGCGACGACCTGGC
>NCFD01000169.1 GCA_002281005.1 Acidocella sp. 35-58-6
GCCCGCCCGGATTTAAATTTTGTGCTGTTGCGCGGCAATGTCGGCACCCGGCTTGGCAAAGTAGAGTCGGGCGAAATGGCCGCCACTTTACTAGCCTATGCCGGCTTGCGCCGCCTCGGGCTGCATCACCGCGCCAGCATCGTGCTGGATGCCAATATCATGGTGCCTTCCGCTTGCCAGGGCATTGTCGGCATTACGGTTCGCACCGCTGATACCGAGCTTTGCGCCATGCTGGCCGGCATCGAGGACCCTGAGGCCAAAGCTGTCGCCACCGCTGAGCGCGCCCTGCTGGCCGCCCTCGATGGTTCATGCCGCACCCCGATCGGCGGGTATGCCCGGCTCCTTGATGACAATTTCCTGCACCTTACCGGGCTGGTGGCCCGCGCCGATGGCAGCTTCCTGTTGAAGCGCACCGCCACAGGGCCGAAGGAAAACGCCGAGCAAATGGGCGCCGCTCTCGGGGCTTCGCTGAAAGCCGACAGCCCGCCGGATATTTTCGACATTTGAAAGTTTTGGTCACCCGCCCGGAACCGGGCGCGTCCATCACCGCCGCACGTCTCACCGGCATGGGGTATGAACCTGTCGTTGCTCCTTGTCTGGCCATCAGCCGCTATACGGCCGAACTACCAAAAAATCCCGCCGCCATCATCGTCACCAGCAGCCAGGTGATCCCCGCCCTGCCGGAGCGTTACCGCAACACCGCCATTTTTTGCGTCGGTGATGCCACCGCCGGGCGGCTGCGCTCAGCCGGGTTCAACTCGGTCATCAGCGCCAGCGGCGATGCCAAGGACCTGACCGCCCTGATCATCGCGCATCGCCTGCCCGGCAGCTACTTGCTGGCGGTGGGTGCCCGGCACGGTTTGGCTCTGGCACAGCAATTACGGAAGGCCGGTTTTACCATCATCCGCCGCACGGTTTATGCCGCCACCCCGGCACGCACGCTGTCGCCTGCGGTCCGCGCCGCCTTGCAGGATGGCGCCATCGGCACCGCGTTATTCTACTCGGCTGAGTCCGCCCGCGCCTTTATCAGGCTAAATCCTCCGAATACCGGCAATATCACCGCCCTGGCGCTCAGCCCCGCCGTGGCCACCGCATTGAATGACTTGCCCTGGACCAGAATCCGTGTCGCATTAGCGCCAACCGAAGCGGATTTATTGGCATATCTGACATGACTGACATTACCCCCCCCACTGCCCCAGCCTCCGCCACCATCACCCCACCAACGCCAGTGCCAACGCCGGCGCCGAAGCCCGCCGTCACGCTGCCGGTAAAGCCCGCCAAACCGCGTCCCAATGCCTGGCCGCTGATCGGCGTGCTGGGGTTCTGCGCGCTGGCCGGTGGCGAGGGCTATTTATGGACGCTGCACCAAACCGGCACCGTTGCCGCCAACGCCCAAATTGCGGTGCTGCAGGCCCAGCTCAGCGCCGTGCAGGCACAAGTCAACCATGCCCAACCAGCGCCGGATAGCGTCACCGTGCAGGCTGACCTCGGCGAGAAACTGGCATTGCTGAATGCCCAGGTGCAGGCCATGCAAAGCCAGTTCGCCGCTGACCACGGGGCGCTCACCACATTGTCGGCCAACAATGTCGATGTCACCAAGCTTGCGGCCAAAATCACCACGCTGAACCGCCTGGAATCGGCGCGGATCGCGCTGGAGTCCGGCTTGCCGCTGGGGGATATTCCCAACGCCCCGCCGGCCCTGGCCAAATTTGCCACCCAGGCCCCACCGACCGAAGCCGCGCTAAGGCTGGCCTTCCCCGCCGCTGCGGCTGCCGCCAATGAGGCCAGTGTGGCCCGCGCCGCCAATGGCTCGTTCTGGACCGGCGCCCTGCAACGGCTGGAAAGCCTCATCACCGTCAGCAACGGCACCCGCGTTATCGTCGGCGCTCCCGCCGCCGCCATTACCGCGCAGGCGCAAACGCTGCTGGATGCCGGGGACCTTGCCGGAGCGGTGAACACTTTGAATGGCCTCAGCGCCAGCACCCAGGCCGCGATGGGCGACTGGCTGAGCCAAGCCAAAGCCTTGCTGGCCTCGCGCGCGGCCATCATCGCCCTGGCGGATGCGCCGTAATGCTACGCGCCGCCCGGTTTATCGTGATTGCCGTGATCCTGCTGGGCATCGCCTGGTGGATCAGCACCTTGCCCGGCAGCGTCACCGCCCATTCCGGCAGCTACACCGTTACCGCCTCCACCCCGGTTGCACTCCTGATTCTTGCCGTTATCGCGCTGCTTCTCACCATTATGTTCCGCGTCATCGGCGGTATCCGCCGTGCGCCCGGGGGCTTGAGTGCCTGGCAGGGCGGGCGGCGCAAAAACCTTGGCGAAATTGCGATCAACCGGGGGCTGACAGCCCTGGCCGCCGGCGATGCCAAAGGCGCTGAAGCCGAGGCTGGCCGTGCCCGCAAACTTTTAGGGGAAACACCGCTGGTGCTGCTCCTCACCGCCGAAGCCGCCCGGCTGAACGGCAAGCATGACCAAGCCGACGCCGCCTTCAAAAAGCTCACCACCCATAAGGACATGGCGTTTCTTGGCCATCGCGGCCTAGGCCACCACGCCGCCGCCACCGGCGACCATGACGCCGCCCGCAAGCACGCGCTGGCCGCTGAGGATGCCTACCCAGGCAGCAGTTGGGCGCGGGCGGAACGGCTGGCCGCCGCGCTGAAACAACAGGATTGGCGCAGCGCGCTAGGCCTCACACAGGCCCCCGCCGAGGTTGCCGCGATCGCCACCGCCGCCGCCAATAGCACGCAGGACCGCAGCAACGCGCTGCGTTATGCCAAACAAGCTGTGAAAGCCGACCCTTCATTGGTGCCTGCCACCGTGGCCTACGCCCGCAGCCTGAGCTTGGCCGGTAAAGCCCGCGCCGCCAAAAAAGCGTTGCTGAATGGCTGGACCGCCACACCCCACCCGATGATCGCCGCCGCCTATCTTGAAAATATCCCCGACCCCATCGAGCGCGTGCAGGCGGCCAGCCAGCTTGCCGCCGCCAAGCCGGGCCATCCTGAATCCGAAATTTTGCTGGCCGAGACATCGCTGGCCGCCAAGCTCACGGGTGAAGCCCGCCGCCACGCTCAAGCCGCTACCGCCGCCGGCCTTACCGACAAACGCCCCTACGCCGTGCTCACCGCCCTGGGCGATGCACCCGTTGATGCACCTGCGCCAAAGTGGACCTGCCAGTCATGCCATGCGGAACACACCGGCTGGCACGCTACCTGCCCAAACTGCGGCAAGGCGGGGAGCCTGGTATGGAAATCGGCGTCAACCGCCTTGGTGCCCGCATAAACCTAACCTCCACCGCATGATGCAAAATGGCGGCTGCCAGCACTGGTGCCGCCAGCGCCAACGGCAACCATAGCCAGCCAAACATCGCGGCGCTGCCATGAACCAGCGGTGCCACAAGCATCGCGCAGGCCCGCTGCACCGGCGCGTTCAGCAAATATAACGGATACGAAATGGCACCGAGATACTGCACCGCCCGGCTATCCAGCGCCCGCGCCAACGGTGGCATCACGCCATATTTTTGCAGCAATAAAACCAGCAGCCAAACCAGCGGCGTGAGCAATCTCACCGGCGCACCCGAAAACAATCCCAACGCTGCCACCACCAGCACCGCCGCCGCCAAAGGCAGCCCATGGCCCTTGCGAAGCCATACCGCCGACATCACCCCCAGCCCAAAAAACCCCGCCGCATCGGGCAAAAACGCCCGGCTGAATTGCCAATAGACTGGTAAAAACCCTGCCATGACGCGATAAACCACCGCCACCGCCAGCAGCAAAATCCCAAACCGTGTAAGGCTGCGCACCCGACGCATTAACAGCGCCATGATGATGTAAAATTGCCACTCCGTTGAAAGGCTCCAGGCTGGCCCCAGCAGCGTGATGTACGCCCACGGCAGCAGCCCCTGCGGCAACAGCCCCTGGACCAGCGTAATATGCGCCAGCAAATGCCAGATAAATTGCGGGGGCATCCCGATCGCCCAAAAATCCGCCTGCAATGACGCGGGTGCGATCCACGGCATTTCCGGCAACGGCGACCCCAGCCAGATCAACCCCACCGCCAAAGCCAGCACCGTGAAATACACCGGCAGCAACCGCCGCGCCCGGCCGGCCAAAAACGGCCCGGCGCGGTAATTGAAGCGCTCCAGTGAATTGATCACCACCAGCCCACTCAGCGCGAAAAACACGTCCACCGCCGCTT
>NCFD01000170.1 GCA_002281005.1 Acidocella sp. 35-58-6
CCCAACTAGCGGTACCGATATCATCGAGCGTTGCGTGTGCGGTAAGTCGCGCCGCACGAAGGCAATATGGTTCCAAAGCCGCTTGCGCGCGCAAGCCAGCCATCTGCCCCAACGGGATAAGCCGGACCGCCGCAGAGATGAAATTTGCTGTGCCGGCATGCAAATATGCCAACGCCACATCATCCTCACCAATCTGCTGGCCTGCTGCCAGAACACCAACAGCAATCGGATACGGCAATGGCTCATCCCCCCAATTCGCCAATAGCGGCACCGGCCATGAAGCTGATGCCAAAGCAAAAGCAGTGCCCTGCGCTGTACTTTCCAACAAACGCTCGGCAGAAGGTGCCAACGCCACCGCCAGTACCACCAACGCTGCCAGTTCCTCTGGTGTGGCCCTATAAGCATGGCGCAGTAAAATCACATCCTGCCACAGCGAACCGTGTGTTACCGTATCCTGGCACCAGCCAATCACTGCCGCTTCATTGGTCACATCACCAGCCTCGACGCTCCACTCCAGCCCGTGCGAGTAGGCAAATCCGCCAGTTGGGAAAGCAGGAGACATCCAGGTGAGGAGCCGCAGCAAAGCGGTCGCATCAGCCATGGGCGTAGGCGCCTGATTCCGGGTCAAACGGCGCGATAATTTTTTCAACCGACCCACCTAGCGAGGTAACCATATCCGCGATGACATGGTCATCCAAAATCCGCAGCGCAGCGGGACTGAATTGTACGGCCAGATGCCGGTTACCCAGATGCCAGGCCAGCCTTACCAAAGCCGCCCAGTCTGCTGCGCGTATTTCCAAAAGCGCTTCCGGTGCGGCGTGAGTCTCAATATAGCCACCATCCTCTGTCACCAACGCATCTCCATGCCTAATATGGACAGCTTCTGGCAGGTCCAGCAATATTTCTGCCCCGGCTAGTGTGGTGACCGTCAGACGGCGCCGGTGCCGATGGTCATAATCCAAAGTGACTTCATCAGTTTTTTTATCCAGCTCCCAGGTTCCGGCAAGGGCGATATTATTGGCACGCATCGTCAAAACAGAAAATATCGCTGTGCCATCGGCAAAGAGTCAGCAGGTTCGCACACCAGTAATTCACCATCGGCGCGGACCTCATAGGTCTCAGGGTCGACTTCGATATGCGGGGTGGCATCATTATGGATCATGGACTTTTTAGATATGCCCCCGCGCGTGTTGCTTACCGCCACCAATTCGCGGGTAAGACCCAAACGCTTGCCGAGTCCTGCATCAATCGCGGCTCCAGAAACAAACAGCAACGAAGATTCCACCAATGCGCGACCATAGGCGCCAAACATCGGGCGATAATGTTCGGGCTGCGGGGTGGGTATCGAGGCGTTCGGATCACCCATCACCGCCATCGCGATACTACCAGACTTCAGCACCATATCAGGCTTCACTCCAAAAAATGCTGGCGACCACAGCACTAAATCAGCCAACTTGCCCACAGCGATAGACCCTATATACTGGCTCATGCCCTGCGCTATTGCGGGATTAATGGTATATTTGGCGATGTAGCGTTTCACACGCTGATTATCCGCCCGGCCATCACCCGCCAAAGCGCCGCGCTGGGCTTTCATTTTGTGCGCCGTCTGCCAAGTACGGATAATCACCTCACCAACCCGCCCCATCGCCTGACTATCCGATGATATCATCGAAATCACACCGAGATCATGCAGAATATCTTCCGCCGCAATTGTCTCCTTGCGAATCCGCGATTCTGCAAAAGCGATGTCTTCAGGAATGGTCGCATCCAGATGATGGCAAACCATCAGCATATCCAAATGCTCGTCCAGCGTGTTCACCGTGTATGGCCGGGTTGGGTTGGTGCTGCTGGGCAGCACATTGGGTAGCCCCGCCACCTTAATGATATCTGGCGCATGACCACCACCCGCCCCTTCAGTGTGGAAGGCGTGAATGGTGCGGCCTTTGAATGCTGCAATTGTGTCCTCGACAAAACCGCTTTCATTGAGCGTATCTGAATGGATCATCACCTGCACATCGAATTGATCGGCTACCGTCAGGCAACTATCAATTGCCGCCGGCGTGGTGCCCCAATCCTCATGCAGCTTCAGTGCCGCGGCACCGGCACGGATCATCTCCTCCAAAGCCGCTGGTTGCGAGGCATTACCCTTGCCGCAAAACAACAAATTCATCGGGAAGGCTTCAGCGGCCTGCAACATCCGCGCTAAATGAAATGGCCCCGGTGTGCAGGTGGTGGCCGCCGTGCCGGTGGCAGGCCCAGTGCCACCGCCGATCATGGTGGTAATCCCCGATGCCAGCGCTTCCTCGATCTGCTGGGGGCAAATGAAATGAATATGTGAGTCAATTCCTCCCGCGGTGAGAATTTTACCTTCACCCGCGATAATCTCTGTGCCCGGCCCAATGGGAATATCCACGCCCGGCTGAATATCCGGGTTGCCGGCCTTGCCGATTTTACTGATCCGGCCGCCGATAATGCCAACATCAGCCTTCACAATTCCCCAATGGTCTATAATCAACGCATTGGTAATGACGGTATCTGCAGCACCTTGCGCATTAGAAAGCTGCGACTGCCCCATTCCATCACGGATAACCTTACCGCCGCCAAATTTCACCTCCTCGCCATAGAGCGTAAAATCACGCTCGACTTCGACAATCAGGTTAGTGTCAGCCAGGCGAACCCGGTCCCCCACTGTGGGACCAAACATATCAGCGTAAGCAAGGCGCGTAATTTTTGCCATTAGTCTGCTCCGCCCATCACGAGACCTCTAAACCCAATAATTCGCCGGCTGCCGCGTAGCGGAATTAATGACACATCGCGGCTCTGGCCTGGCTCAAACCGAACCGCTGTGCCAGCGGCAATATCCAACCGCTGACCATGCGCCGCTGCCCGGTCAAATTGCAAAGCAGCGTTGGTCTCAGCAAAATG
Source organism: Acidocella sp. 35-58-6 (assembly GCA_002281005.1). Lineage (GTDB taxonomy): Bacteria > Pseudomonadota > Alphaproteobacteria > Acetobacterales > Acetobacteraceae > Acidocella. Next base: position 2,926 of record NCFD01000170.1, read on the forward strand.
ATAATGACTGCCTACCTGAATCGGCCGGTCACCAGTGTTGGCTACGGTCAAAATCATAACAGAACATCCCTGGTTCAACTCAATCTCACCATCATCAATAAAATATTCGCCTGGCGTGATGGGGCCGCTCATCGGATCGGCTCATGAACAGTGACAAGCTTGGTGCCATCCGGGAAGGTCGCCTCCACCTGCACATCGTGGATCATTTCCGCTACCCCTTCCATCACTTGCGTACGGGTTATCACATGCGCACCAGCTTCCATAAGTTCAGCGACACGTTTGCCATCACGCGCCCCTTCCACCACGAAATCGGTAATTAAGGCCACGGCTTCAGGATAGTTCAGTTTCACGCCGCGCTCCAGACGTTTGCGAGCGACAATCGCCGCCATGGCAATCAGTAATTTATCTTTTTCCCGTGGTGTCAGCTTCATTGTTGCTCCTCCCCTTCAACCCTGCCACACGCGCGGCAGGGGCCGGTTATTACGACATAATTTTAACACTGCCATGACAGCCTGACGCAGCGAAGCTGCATCTGCCGCCAACAATCTTGCGCGCAGCACGCCATTTACAACTGAAGCCCCGGCGAGGCAGCCAACCCCACTTAAAACCGCACGGACAGCGGATATATAAATTGGCGCGTCTTCCGCTGCATACATTATATTCGCCACGGCTATATTGCCATCGGCTACTGCCTTACGGCCCAATATTGCGGCAATGTGCCCATCCAGCCGGGTGGTATCCTGCATCAGCAAATTACCAGCTCGCCGCAGGCTAACCACATCGTTAAGGCTTCCGGCCACCACGCTCTCACCACACGCCTGCCGTCCAAAAATCATACTTTCAACGCCGAGAAATACGGCATCTTCTGCAAGATCAATATCCAACCGCCGCCGCAAAGCAAAGCCATTAAAGACAATTGTTTCCTGTGGCAGATAATCCAGCAAGGCACCTGGCCCCACATCGATCGATGTTGCTATTTCGGAAGGAACAGCATCAAGCGCACGGTAAACTTTTTCGGCTGATTGCGAGGCGATGCATAATTTCGCCCGCTCGCCTAGAGCAATATGCGTGGCCAACTTGTCACCTCCGGCTACCCCGCCGGATATATTCAATGTCACCGCTTCAGCCACCCCAGTAATTTGCGAGCGCGGCAACCGCGCCTTCAAGCAGCCTTCCTGAAAAAAATTCGCAACCCGGGTGGTCCCGGAAATTTGATCAAACATAAATTTCAGCACCAAGCGGCCTGAGGCACGCTGTGCTGAGGTTT
>NCFD01000171.1 GCA_002281005.1 Acidocella sp. 35-58-6
TCGCCAGCGGCCACGCGGATCATCGGGGGCATTGCCGAAGGCTGCCGCATCGCGCAATGCGCCTTGGTAGGTGGAGAGACCGCGGAAATGCCCGGGCTGTACGCCAAGGGGGATTACGACCTGGCGGGGTTTTCAGTTGGGGCGGCGGAGCGAGGCGAACTTTTGCCGTCGGGAGTGGCGGCCGGCGACGTTATCATTGGTTTGCCAAGTTCGGGCGTCCATTCAAATGGGTTTTCGTTGGTGAGGCGAATTATGGCCGACTCCCAACTAAGCTTAGGTGCTGCCTCACCCTTCACAGACCATGGTAAATTGGGTGAAGCGTTGATGACGCCGACCCGTATATATGTAAGCGCCGTTCTCGCTCTGCATAAAGCAGGTTTATTGAAGGGGGCTGCGCATATTACGGGCGGTGGTTTACCCGGAAATCTGCCGAGGGCGCTACCGGTGACCATGGGCGCTAAACTGGTGGCACCGTGGCCAATGCCCAAAGTATTCCCTTGGTTGGCAAAAGCAGGAAACGTGGCGACAGAAGAAATGTTGCGCGTTTTCAACTGCGGCGTTGGTATGGCGCTTATTGTTTCCGACGCTGAGGCGGCCATGATTATACTGCGTGATGCGGGGGAGGAGCCTTTCATGTTGGGAGCGGTAACAACCACGCCCGGTATAGATATTGAAAATGAGAGTTTGATATTCGCTTGAAGCCGCGCGTTGCCATTTTAATTTCAGGGCGCGGCTCCAACATGACCGCGCTCATTGAAGCTGCCAAAATGCCTGATTATCCGGCAGAGATCGTGTTGGTATTGTCGAACCGCGAGGACGCCCCTGGCTTGAAATTGGCCCGTGACCTCGGTGTTCGGGCGGTGTCCGTTGAGACGCGGCCATTTGGGCGCGACCGGGAAGCTCATGAGCGTGCTGTAAATGCCGAGTTGAGAAAAGCTAATGTCCAAATTGTCTGCCTGGCCGGCTATATGCGGTTGCTGACACCATATCTCGTCAATGAGTGGGCAGGGCGAATGCTCAATATACATCCTAGCCTGCTGCCGAAGTATCCGGGGCTGGATACGCATAAAAAAGCTCTGGAGGCGGGGGAATTGGTCCATGGATGCACGGTCCATCTGGTGACCGAAGACATGGATGCAGGGCCGATCCTGGCACAGGGTGAAGTGCCCGTTTTGCCAGGGGATACTGAAGATACCCTCGCGGCTCGCGTGCTCGGCGAGGAGCACAGGGTCTACCCTAAGGCTTTAGCGAAACTGGCGATAGGGAACAATTTTAAAACCTAGAATGGAATATCTTATTTTGGATTTGTGTTAATAACACACCTTACCGTGAAACTATTGCCAACCCCAGGCATTGCCCGTTAAAGAATGGTCACAAACCTGTGTCCGGGTTTGAGGCGCTATTGCAGGCAGGAAAATTTATGGCTGAGCAGATTTCTAAACTTAGTGAGTCCTCCGAAAACGACCCGTTCACCAACGTTAGTCAGACGGGCTGGAATCGTTTCAGCCGGTTTTTGTTGATCAATGTTTTGGTCGTCATTGCGGCACTGCTATTGATAGGCGCTTTTACCGTTTGGTCTTAGGCTTACCCTGCCGCTGATTGCACTTCGCTTGGCGTAGTGTTCTGCTCGGGTATGGCCATTATATCTTTTCAGTCGCATGTGGTTGCCGGATATGTTGGTAACTCTGCGGCTGTTTTTGTGCTTCAGCGTCTTGGCCGTGAGGTCTTCGCATTACCCACGATTCTGCTCTCGCACCATCCCGGACATGGCGGCGCTGAGGGTGGACCGATACCCTCGGCGCTCATGGCACGGCTCCTGGCAGGCTTAGAGACTCGGGGGGGCTTGTCTCGGTGTGAGGCGGTGATTTCGGGGTATTTGGGGACTGGTGAGACCGCGCAAACCGTGTGTACCATTTTGGCCCGTATCCGAGCCACAAGGCGCGACGGCATATATTTATGTGATCCCGTTTTAGGTGATGACGGCCGTACCTACGTGAGTGACGACGTTGTGGCCGCTGTAAAAGGCCTGGCTCTGCTGGCCGATATTATTACCCCCAACGCTTATGAGTTATCGCTTTTGTCGGGGCATGACCTCACGAACCGGGCTGGGGCGTTGCGTGCAATGCGTGCCGTTCAAGGGTTGGGTCCTTCGATTGTCATGCTGACTAGTTTTTCCGGCGGAGACACGCCTGAAACGGCAATTGATGTTATGGTGGTTGATCGGGATTTGGCATGGCGGCTCACGATCCCGAAACTTCAGCGTAAATTCTCGGGCGCAGGAGATTTGTTGGCGTCATTGTTTCTGCATTTCTGGTTGCCCGACCGCAATACGGCCTTCGCGTTGGCGGCGGCTTGCTCGGCGTTGCGCGAGGTACTCCTCGAAACGGTTACCCAAAATGCAGATGAACTGTCATTGATCGCAGCCCAAAATCGAATGGTCTCGCCATCCGTTCAATTCACGGCAGAGATTATTGTATGAGTTTCCTCGCAGTTTATGGCCGTGTTCTCGGGTTACTTAAGCCAGACCGCCGTATCGCCGTGGCGCTGGTATTTGGTAATTTTTTTGTGGTTGGCTTACAGTTTGCGGAACCGGTGCTTTTTGGCAGGGTCATCAACTTACTTACCCAGTCTGATACGATCAGCCAGAGTGTTCTCTACAATAAGGCGCAATTCCTGCTGGTAACTTGGACCGCTGTCGGCGTTGCCAGCATTTTGGCCAATGTGGCGGTTGCAGTGCACGCCGACAGGCTTGCCCATCGTAACCGGATGGCTGCGATGGCACGTTATTTTGAGCATGTTTTGTCTCTGCCCCCGGCATTTCATCGTGAGCGGCAATCTGGCCGGCTACTTAAAATGATGCTGTCCGGTGCTGATGGCTTGTTTGGAATGTGGCTGTCTTTTTTCAGAGAGCATCTGGCAACTTTCCTCGCCACAATTTTTCTCCTGCCATTTACCATTTTTTTAAATTGGCAGTTGGCGATTGCCTTGATCCTGCTCGTGCTCGTTTTTTGCACATTTACGGTGCTGGTCATCAGTAAGACCGAGACGGCTCAGAGGCAGGTTGAGGCGTATCACTCAGCTTTGGCGGGCACCGCCCAGGATGCACTGGCAAACATTCTCGTTGTTCAATCTTTCACGCGCTTGTCAGAGGAAACCCGGAATTTTTCGCGGACAACCAGCCTTGTATTGGCAAAACAGTTTCCAGTTTTGAATTGGTGGGCCGTTTTGAGTGTGATTACTTCAGCCTCAAGCACAATTACAATTATTGCGATCTTTATCGTCGGTACATTTTTACATTTGCATGGAGAGGCCAGCATCGGTGAAATCGTCTCGTTCATGGGATTCGCAACGTTACTGATCGGCAGACTTACCGGAGCTATGGGGTTTATTGCCCGCCTATTCATGCAAATGCCCATTTTGGTAGATTTTTTTGCTGTTCTGGATGTGAAGACCAGCATCCATGAACAGCCAAACGCTCCGGCTTTGAAGGTTCGGGTCGGGGAAGTGAAATTTGAGCATGTTGGGTTCGAATATATCGCTGGGATACCGACCGTTAACGATGTTTCATTTACGGCCCGTCCCGGCAATGTGGTCGCGTTGGTTGGGGTAACGGGAGCTGGAAAATCCAGCACGATGGCTTTGTTGCAGCGCTATTGGGACCCGACCCAAGGTCGCATCACGATTGATGACCAAGACATTAGGGACGTAACGCTTGATAGTTTGCGTGGTGCCATCGGGGTTGTGTTTCAGGATAGTTTACTTTTCAACCGGTCTATTCGTGAGAATTTGCTGGTTGGTAAGCCTGACGCGACTGAGGCCGAATTGCACAAAGCCTGTGAGATGGCCGAAGCCCTGGATTTTATAATGGCGCAACCGGATGGTTTTGAAACCACGATTGGCGAGCGGGGCTCAAATCTATCAGGTGGTCAACGCCAGCGTCTTGCGATTGCCCGGGCAATATTAAAAGACCCGCCACTATTGATCCTTGATGAAGCGACCAGTGCCTTAGATGCGGCGACAGAATCAAAAGTCGGGCGGGCATTGCGCACGTTGATGGTAGGACGGACAAGTTTTATCATTGCCCATCGGCTTTCAACGATCCGCGATGCCGATGAAATTTTAGTTTTTGAAGATGGCAGAATTGTCGAACGCGGTAGTTTTGCGGCGTTACTCGC
>NCFD01000172.1 GCA_002281005.1 Acidocella sp. 35-58-6
CTCATCCGGATGGCTAGGAACGCTATGGGCCTGGCTCATTGCCATCGCGGCACGGCTGCATGTCAGCGAGGATTTCATCCGCTTCGGCGTGGTGGGTACCATGGGGTTTTGCTGGGATACCGCCACGGTTTACGCGCTCAAGGGCTTTATCAATCTTTACGCCGCCGGGGCCGCCGGATTTTTTGTTGCGGCAACCGCTAACTGGGCCGCCAACCGGTTCTGGACTTTTGCCCACAAAAACCACGGCGCCATGCATGTGCAATGGGCAAAATTTCTGGCCGCCAATGCGGTGGGGTTCGTGTTCAACCGTGGCGTTTTTTTCATTTTGATCACGGTGAATTTATTGTGTCGTCAGCAGCCGGTGTACGCCATCATGGCCGGATCGCTAGCCGGGCTGGCGTTCAATTATTTCCTTTCCAAAAGGTATGTTTTCACCTAATCAACCTAAAGCTGTATTGAGGTTGATGTGTCTGGAACGCCTAAGCTCGCCAGTGGCTCACCGCCACCGCTCGTGGTCTATGATGCCGACATCATTATCCTCACCATCAGCCGGGTTTATGAAACCATCGCGGCCGTGCGCTCCGCCCGCCGCCAGACTACCTTTGGGGGCCATGGCCTTGGGATTCATGTCATCGTGCTCGACCAGGGCTCGCCGGAGAGTGAATTTCAAGTGCTGGCTGCTGCCCTGCTAACTGCGGGCGATGTTTCATTGTATCGGAGTTCCACCAACCTTGGTGTCGCCGGCGGGCGGAACTTTTTGGCGCAACAAGGTAATGGTAAAATCATCGTTGGGCTTGATAATGATGCGGTGTTCGGCGGTGACCATATCGTTGCACAAACCATCCGTCGATTTGCCGACCAGCCGCGGCTCGGAGCGATCGGCTTTCAAATACGCAACGGCGACGGCACCTGCCTTGATGATTCGAGCTGGGGTTACCCGCAATCACTAAAACCCCGGCGTCACACTTGGTTTTTAACAACCACATTCGTCGGCGCCGGGCACGCTATCCGGCGCAGCGCCTGGCAACAGGCCGGGGGCTATGACGCCAAATTATTTTTCACCTGGGAGGAATATGATTTTTGCCGCCGCGCCATAAAGGCTGGCTGGCAAATCGGTTATGACGGCTCACTGGCGGTTTGGCATAAAGCCGCCAATGCCGAGCGGGTTGGCTGGCGAGGTGCGCGGCTGGGGTATTTTGTGCGCAACCGGCTGGTGATCGCCCGTAAATGGCGCGAGCCACAGCTTCTGCTGATCGTCGGTTATGTATTGAAAGGGCTGCTCGCCGGGCGCTTCATCGCCACACTCGCCGGCATCATGGCCGGGCTGCGATGGAAGCTTACCAGCACTCATGCCATGCCGCCATCGATGCTGGCCTATCTGCAACAACATGAGGTCAACCACCGGGGTTCATGGTGGCAGCGCGTTCAGTCTGAGCTGTTCCGCAAACGTCCCGCTGCCAGCGGGTGATGCGCCTGCATCAGTTTCTCCAGCCGTTCGGCCAGCACATGGGTATAAATTTGGGTCGTGGCGATATCGGAATGGCCCAGCAACTTTTGCAAGCTGCGTAAATCGGCGCCGCGCGCCAGCATATGCGAGGCAAACGAGTGGCGTAATACGTGCGGCGAGAGCCTGGCCGGGTCGATATTGGCTTTTAGCGCAACCTGCTTCAGCAATAGCGCAAAACCTTGCCGCGTCATGGCCGTACCGGTTGCCCGGCCTGCAAAAAGATACCGCGCCTTGGCTTTGGTGCCGGCCCGCAGGTTCAGCGCCGCCTGTTTGGCAACATCCGAAAGTGGCACAATACGCTCGCGCCCGCCTTTGCCCTTGATCATCAAAATCTGTGCGTTGGTGGAGAGCGCTCCGGCCGGAAGCGCCAATAGTTCCGAGACGCGCAAGCCGGTGGCATATAAAATTTCCAGTCCCGCCGCGGCTTTCAACCCGGCTGGTCCTGGCATTTCCGCGGCGGTGCGCAGCAACGCATCCACCTCCGCCTCGCTTAAAAATTTTGGCAGCGAGCTTGGTAATTTGGGCGTGGCGATGTCGGCGGCGGGGTTATCCGCCCGGTAGCCCTCACGCAGCATGAATAAAAAAAACTGCCGCAGCGCCGATAACCGCCGCGCCTGGGTGCGGGCTGAACTGCCCGTGGCAGCCAGCGAACCGACATAGTCGGCCACTTGGTCCGCCGCCGCCCGCCCCGGCGCACCGCCGCAAAACACCTCAAAATCGCTCAAATCCGCCGCATAGGCCGCCAAAGTGTTTTGGGCTGCGCCGCGTTCGGCGGCCAGCATTTCCAAAAACGCTTCAATGTGACCATCTACCGCCATAGGCATGATGTGATAAGCCTGACGAACCATGCTGCACAACATCCAACAAACTGCCCCTGAGCGTGAAAAGAGCATTGTCCTTGTCGGGCTGATGGGGGCCGGTAAAACCGCCATCGGCAAACGCCTGGCGGGCCGGTTAAACCTGCCGTTCTATGATTCCGACCAGGAGATCGAGCGGGCCGCGGGCATGAGTGTGGCCGAAATTTTCGCCAAACACGGCGAACCGCATTTCCGGGCCGGGGAGAAGCGCGTCATTGAGCGTTTGCTGGCCCGTGGCCCGATCGTGCTGGCCACCGGCGGCGGCGCCTTCATGGACGCCGAAACCCGCGACATTGTGGCACGCCGCGCGGTTTCCGTGTGGTTGCATAGCCCCGTGCATATTCTGCTGCACCGGGTGCGCGGCCGCACCCACCGGCCACTTCTGAACAATGGCGACCCTGGAGAGATATTGCAGCGGCTATTAGCGGTGCGCGGCCCCGTCTATGCTCTGGCCGACATCATCATCCCTGGCTCCGAGGACCCACCTGACGTGACCACCCAAAATGTAATCGACAAGCTCACAACCTATGCTGAACCACGCCGGGTTGAGGTGAAACTCAGCCAGAGCCGCTATGAGGTGGTGATCGGCCCGGACCTTCTGGCCCGCGCCGGGGCGTTGATGCACCCGGTATTGCCGCAGAAGCGGGTGGTGATCATCACCGATGAGACCGTCGCTGCGCTACATCTGCCCAAGCTACAGGCCAGCCTGGCGCAAGTGGCCATTACCCATGACAGCATCATCGTGAAGCCCGGCGAAGCCTCCAAAAGCCTGGAGACCTGGGGTCTCGTGGTGAGCGAATTGTTGAGCCGTAGGGTTGACCGCCAAACCACCATCATCGCTCTCGGCGGCGGGGTGATCGGCGACCTGGAGACCTGCCACGCCTTTTGCGGCATCCTGGCCCGCCTCGCCCGCACCGCAGTGCTGTCGGTGGATTATCGCCTGGCGCCCGATCACCGTTTCCCGGCCGGTCTGGACGATGTGCTGGCCGCCTATCGCTGGGGCCGCGACAACGCGGCCCGCTTTGGGGCCTTGCCGGGCGCTGCGGCCATTGGCGGCGACTCCATGGGCGGCAATTTCGCGGCCATCGTCGCCCAGGAGATGAAGCGCACCGGCGAGCCTCAGCCCGCCTTGCAGTTGCTGATCTATCCCGCCGTCGACGTGGCCAGCGAGACCACGTCCATGAGCACCTATGCTGACGCCTATCCGCTGAGCCGGCCGATCATGGACTGGTTCATGGGTCACTATATGGGCCCTGACGCCAACCCCGCCGATCCGCGCCTGTCGCCCAACAAGAGCGACGACCTGACAGGCCTGGCGCCCGCCGTGGTGATCACCGCCGGCTTCGACCCCCTGGTCGATCAGGGCGAGGCCTATGCCAAGCGCCTGCAGGCCGACGGCGTGCCGGTGACCTACCGCTGCTACGACAGCCTGGCCCACGGCTTCACGGCGTTCACCGGGGCCGTGCCGGCGGCCGACGAGGCGTGTCGCGAGATGGCGCGGCTGGTGCGGGCGGCATTCGACGCCGCGAAGGCTTAGCGAGATGGGCGCTCTTCTTCTCCCTTCCCCCTTTGATAGGGGAAGGGCGGGGATGGGGGTGACCCCGCCGGCCGATTTCGCGCGGTCGAGCCATATCCTGAGCCGCTGTCACCCCCATCCCCAACCCTTCCCCCATCAAAGGGGGAAGGGGGCATGATGCGCGCCCTCGTCGTCGAGGCCCTGGCCCCCGACTATGCCGGCTGCGCGGTGCGTGAGGTCGCCGTCCCGAAGCCCGGCCCCGGCCAGGTGCT
>NCFD01000001.1 GCA_002281005.1 Acidocella sp. 35-58-6
ACAACCCTGCAAAAACCGGTAAACGACCATCTGCACCAGCGAGTCCGCAATGCCGCACAGCATCGAGGTCACCGTGAAACCCACCAGACACGCGATAAACAAATTCTTGCGGCCAAACCTTGCCGCTAACCAGCCCACCGGCGCCGTCATGATAGCCGCGGCAATCACGTAGGATGTCAGGACCCAGGTGATTTCGTCATATGAAGCCGAGAGACTCCCCTGCATATAGGGCAATGCCACATTGGCGATGGTGGAATCCAGCGCCTGCATCAAAGTCGCGATCATCAGACAAATGGTAATTAACGTCCGATGCGGCGTCTCCACCAAGGCGGGACCCGGCATTAGAACAGGTCCGACAAGTGCCGATGGTGATTGGTATCAATCGAAATTTCGGCACTCATGCCATCGCGCAGCACAAACCCATCCGGACCCGATTTGATTTGGACCCGCAGCGGAATCCGCTGCACCACTTTTACCCAGTTGCCGGAGGAATTCTGCGCTGGCAAAATTGAAAACTCCGAGCCACTGGCAGGGCTGATGCTTTGCACCACGCCAGTCCATTTTTCACCCGGATACGCATCAACCGTAATATCCACGCTCTGCCCCGGTCTCACCCAGGTTAAATCACTCTCTTTCGGCTGTGCTGTCACCCATATATCGGTGTCGGAAACCAACCCAAAGGCCGCGGTGCCGGCCGGCAGAAACATGCCCGGCTGCAACTGCTCCACCATTGTCACGGTACCAGAATAAGGTGCCCGCACGATGCTATGCGCCTGCTGCAGTTTGGCGTTGTTCAACTGCGCCAGGGCCGATTGATATTCTGGGGTCTGGGCGGGGTCGATGTCAGGGTTATTGGCCAATTTGGCCAGTTGCACGCCGGATTCATCCTGCAACTGCGTTAGCTTCGACTGATCAGCCGCCAGCTTGAACCGCGCATCATCGTAGGTCGCCCGCGTGACGCCGCCGGAGCCAACCACCGAGGCGTATTTTGAGAGGTTCGACTGATCATCCTGGATTTGAATCCGCTGCGCGGCGATCTCATCCATCGCCTCAGCATAGCCGCGCTTGGCCGATGCCACATCCAATTGAGCCTGCGCCAACTGCGCCTGCGCCGCCGCCACCGCGATATTAAATTGCGGCTGACTCAGCTTGAATAAAACCTGCCCAGCCTCAACATGCTGATTATCCTTGACATCCACTTCTGAGACCAACCCTGAGACATCGGTGGACAATGAAACCTTCGCCGCGTCCACATAAGTGTCATCCGACGACACATACTGGCCGCCCAACAACCAGAAAATTAACGAGACGATCACCACAACCAGCACACCGCCCAGCATTAAAACGGGGCGCAACAATTTGATGCGGTTGGCCCGGCGGAACCCGGCATTGCTGGTATTCCGTGGCACGGTGTTGGCCTGAGACATTACGCAACCTCCTTGATCGTGCCCGGCGGCACTTCCAGCATCCGCTAGCGCCCCCTTCAATACGGCGAGTTCCTGCAAAACCGGCTCGGCGGCAGGCAGCAGATGTAACCGCCAGATCCGCCGGTCCGCCGCATCAGCCCGCCGCTCGATCAAACCGCTCGCCGCCAGCCGGTCCACCAACCTCGCCACCGAAATCGGCTCCACCTCCAGCAAATCAGCAATTTCCTTTTGTGAAAGACCTGGGTTCCGTGCCAGCCGGGACAGCAACGCCCATTGAGCCCTGGTCACCCCATGGGCGCTGGCACGCCGATCCGCCTCAACCCGCAGCATCCGGGCGACATCATGCAGCAGGAACAGTAAATCATGGTCGGAGTGCTGGCTCATCACAATGCATATAATAAGCACGCTTATGGGTTTTTACGATATCACCGCACCACAATTCTGCCCCTTTAAAAATGCTTGGCGGCAGTCTCGAAACAGTCATATGCTCACATCAATAATAACCGGAGAACGCATATGCCCGAGCCTATTTTGCCGATTCTCGAAGCCATGAAGGCCAGCCATACCTTGCATCTGGAGCGGTTGCTCAAATTCAAGGAAGCCGGTGGTAAGCTGGATGACGACCCCAACCACGAAACCATCGAGGAGCTCATCAACCGCGAGCGGCTGGCCGTCAGCCGGTTCGCCTCCTCCATCGAGCATATGAGCAAAGTGCGAGCCTGAATCAAAAAGGCCCGGAAATTCCGGGCCTTTTCATTTTTGGGCGGCCTAGTGGTTAAGTGCCTGCACGATCTCTTCGGTCATCTTCTTGGCGTCGCCGAAAAGCATCATGGTGTTGTCACGGAAGAATAGTTCATTATCCACACCAGCATAGCCTGACGCCATCGAGCGTTTCACGAACAGCACGGTTTTGGCCTTGTCGACTTCCAGAATCGGCATCCCAAAAATAGGGCTGGCCGGGTTGGTTTTAGCCGCCGGGTTGGTCACGTCATTCGCACCGATCACATACACCACGTCAGCGGTGGCGAACTCGTTGTTGATCTGCTCAAGCTCGAACACCTCGTCATACGGCACGTTGGCTTCAGCCAGCAGCACGTTCATGTGTCCCGGCATACGGCCCGCCACCGGATGAATGGCGTATTTCACTTCCACATTATCTTTCTTCAGCGTGTCAGCCATTTCGCGCAGCGCATGCTGGGCTTGGGATACCGCCATGCCGTAGCCAGGTACAATAATAACCTTGGAAGCATTTTTCATAATGAACGCCGCATCTTCCGCCGAGCCGATCTTCACCGCCTTGTCGCCGGCCGGACCCGCCACAGCCGCTTCGCCACCGGTGCCGAAGCCACCTAAGATGACGTTGAAAATGCTGCGGTTCATACCCTTACACATAATGTAAGACAGAATGGCACCCGACGAGCCAACCAGCGCACCGGTTACGATAAGAGCTAAATTTCCGATAGTGAAACCAATGCCCGAGGCTGCCCAGCCGGAGTAAGAGTTCAGCATCGAGACCACCACCGGCATATCGGCACCGCCGATCGGGATAATGAGCAGGAAGCCAATGGCCAGCGCCAAAATAGCCACCATCCAGAATACCACCTGGCTGCCGCCCGAGACAATAAACGCCACGATGAGCACCAGCAGCAATATGCCAAGCCCCAGGTTGATTTGGTGCTGGCCCTTAAAGGTGATCGGCGTGCCCTTCATCAATGCCTGTAATTTTGCAAACGCGATGAGCGAGCCGGTGAAGGTGATGGCACCAATCGCCAGCCCCAGCGACATCTCGATCAGGCTCTCGATATGAATATTGCCTGGCGTGCCGATGCCAAAACTCTCCGGCGCGTTCAACGCGGAAGCCGCCACAAACACCGCCGCCAAACCCACCAGTGAGTGGAAGGCCGCAACAAGCTGCGGTAGCGCCGTCATCTTAATCCGGAGTGCCGCAACCGTACCGATGGAACCGCCAATGGCGACCCCCAACACGATCATGAACACGCCTCCCAGCGACATGCCACCATGCAAAAGGGTGGCAACAATGGCGATGGCCATGCCTACCACACCCATCTGGTTGCCACGGCGGGATGTTAATGGGTGAGACAGGCCGCGCAGCGCCAGAATGAACAGGACAGCGGCGACCAGATAAGCAAAAGCAGTAAATGACTCGTTCATGTGGGCGTTTGCCTTATTGCTTCTTGCGGAACATCGAGAGCATGCGGTTGGTCACCACAAAGCCGCCGAAAATATTAACACTCACCAGCACCACGGCCAGAAAGCCAAAGCTATGCGCGGCAAAATTACCATGCAGCCCGGCTGCCAGCATGGCACCCACGATGATCACCGAGGAAATCGCGTTGGTCACCGCCATCAAAGGTGAGTGCAACGCCGGGGTGACGTTCCAGACCACATAATAGCCGACAAAAATCGCCAGCACGAAAATGCTGAACAGATACACAAACGGTGCCGCTGGTGGGGCATGCTGGGCGGCGATTGCCGCCACGCCGGCAGCGTTCTGAGCCAGAATAGAAGCCTGGTGGGCGAGGTCTGCCGCCTGGCTCGCAAGATCAGTAGGGGTCATGTGCAGGTTCCTTGATTACGCAGCAGCGGCTGGCTGAAAATTCGGATGGACAATCTGCCCGCCCTTGGTCAGCAGCACGCCTTTAATAATGTCATCGGTTTCCACCAGCTTCGGTGCCTTGGTCTCTTTGTCCCAGAAGGTGGTGAGGAAGGTCAGCAGATTGCGGGCGTACAACTGGCTGGCGGCCACGCCGATGCGTGATGGCCAGTTGCGGTAACCCAAAACCTGCACACCGTTTTCAGTGACGATGAGCTCGCCCGGCACAGTGGCGGCACAGTTGCCGCCGGAATCCGCTGCCAGATCAACAATCACACTGCCCGGCTTCATCGCTGCCACCATCTCGGCGGTAACGATGGTGGGAGCCTTGCGGCCCTGCACCAGCGCGGTGCAGATCACCATGTCATTCTTCGCAACCGTCACGGCCATAAGGTCAGCCTGCTTCTTGCGGAATTCATCCGACATCTGGCCGGCGTAGGGGCCGGTCTGCTTGGCGGATTCTTCGTCATCAACACCAATATATGTCGCGCCGAGGGAGCGGATTTCTTCCTTGGCCGCCGGACGCACGTCGGTGCCCGAAACGATACCACCCAGGCGCCGCGCGGTGGCAATGGCCTGCAACCCGGCAACACCGGCGCCGATCACCAGCACGCGGGCGGGCGGCACCGTACCAGCGGCGGTCATCATCATCGGGAAACCACGGGCAAACGCGTTAGCCGCCTCGATCACTGCCCGGTAGCCTGCGAGGTTCGCCTGGCTGGAGAGCACATCCATGCTCTGGGCGCGGGTAATGCGCGGCATCATTTCCATCGCCACGCCGTCAATCCCGGCGGCAGCCAAAGCCGGTACCAGCGAGGGGTCAGCAAAGGTGTTCATGGTACATATCAGCAGAATGCCCTTGGGCATCAGCGCGCGGATGTCCGGCCCGGGCGCCTGCACAGCGAACAAAATGCCAGCATCCTTGAGCGCCGCCGCAGGATCAGCCACAATCTCGGCTCCCGCCGCGCTGTATTCAGCATCGGAAATCGACGCCTCGAGGCCGGCGCCAGCTTCCACCGCCACGCTTAAACCCAGAGCCATTAATTTTTTGACCGTATCCGGTGTAGCAGCCACGCGGGCTTCACCAGATGCACGTTCTTTCAAAACCGCCAGACGCATTTAACCATCCCCATAAGCCATTAAAGCCGACACTTCAGACCGGCCGAGCAATTGGACGCACCATGATGGAGCAGCGCAACAGATGCAATAGTTTCAGCCATTACCGCAAAGCAAAGCCGTAATTCTTACGTAATTATAACTGCCACATGACCCTTTTCAGCGGCCACGCCGATATAGCTGTACGTAAGGCCCGTTGTGGCAATAAACTCTTGGAAAGCCTTATATTCATGGGCCCGCCAGCCGGGATAATTGAAATATTCATCGAACACGATCACCGTCCCGGTTTTAATCCGAGGCTGCAGCAGGGTAAAAATACACGCCGTTGATGTGTAAATGTCACAATCCACATGGATCAGCGCGCAGGCCTCAGGGTGGGTTGCCAGAAATTCCGGCAAAGTGGCATCGAACCATCCGACATGGAGCTGGGAGTTGGCCAGGATTTTCGGCAATTTACCTTGCAGGGAAAACGCTCCGGCGGCTTCCTTGGTGCCACCCCAGTCGCCCGGCAGCCCCTCGAAACTATCAAACCCATGCACGACACGTTGGGTATTGGCCGCCAGATGCCGCAACGAGGCCCCCTTCTCAACACCAAATTCCAGCACCAGCCCCTGTGCCGGGGCGCGGCCGAGCGCAAATTTCAGTAAATCGAAGCGGTCCGGCAGCACCATGGCTTCGGGCATGTGAGCGATAATATACGCAACAGCCTCGCGCTTGGCGTGCAGCCGTAAGTCCAGCCACAGATCGTTCGCGTAAAATTTATGGAGCCACTTCCGGTACAGGCGGGCCGTGATCCCTTCCCGCCAGCCTTTTTTAAAGATCGACATAAGTCAGATGGTTCTCCAAGCGTTACGTCACGCGCCTAAGCGGTAACGCCGATGAAAGCAATACCTCTAAATGGTCGCGGGGACACCCGCGGCCGCCAGAGCCTGGGTCTGGCGAGTTTCAAGCTCGGCCTCGTTAAAATCCGCGACCGTTTCATGAAATAACCGGCTCCAGTTGACCTCGGCTTTCAAGCGCAGGAACACACTACCCAAACCGATCGCAGAACGGTCCATCAGCACAAACTCCCGCGGTGGCCGCACGCCGCCAGTGCGCTGTAAACCAGCATGCACCTTCTCGGCGATGGAGCGGCCATATTGGGTGTCGCCATTTTCCTGGATAGGCCTTACCCGGTCCTGCACCAAAGGCTCATATAAAAACCGCGCCCAGTCGTTCAGCACATGCACCTGCTCGCGGGTGATGCCCTTGAAACCCCAGATATCATAGGCATGCATCGAGCGGTTTTCGTCGTTATCACGCACGGCTGCGTACAGCTCCAGCACGCCGGTAACGAACTTACCCGGAAACACCCTGATCGAGCCAAAATCCAGCAGGTTCAACCCACCCTCCGGGCTCACCTGGTAATTGCCCAGATGCGGGTCTCCGTGCAGCACGCCATAGCGGTAAAACGGCGTGTACCAGGCGCGGAACAAGGCGGTGGCCAGCTTGTTCCGCGCCTCCTGCGAGGGGTCGGTCTCCAGCCAGTTTTTGAGGCCAGTGCCCTTCAGCCATTTCATCGTGATCAGCCGTGTGGTGGTAAACTCCATCACTGGCTCAGGCACGCTCACATCCGGTACGTCATGCAAAATCGTGCTGAACAATCGCATCTGCGCGGCCTCGCGGGTGTAATCAAGCTCCTCGCGCAGGCGCTCTACCAACTCGGTATAGATATCATCCTGGATGATGGCGTTATCCATGCGCTGATACACCGCCATTGCCATTTTCAACTGCTTCAAATCCGCCTCAACCGTGCTCGGCATATTCGGATATTGCAGCTTGCAGGCAACATCGGTGCCATCTGGAAGTGTTGCACGGTGGACTTGGCCCAGGCTGGCGGCGGCGGCGGCTTCATGGCCAAAAACCTGAAATTTTTTCTCCCAATCCGGCCCCAGCTCACCAGCCATCCGGCGGCGCACAAACGCCCAGCCCATCGGCGGCGCGTTAGCCTGTAATTCCGCCAGTTGGGCAGCGTATTCAGGTGGCAGCGCATCGGGGATGGTGGAGAGAAACTGCGCCATCTTCATCATCGGGCCTTTCAAGCCCCCTAGAATGGCTTTCAAATCCTCGGCGTGCTTGGCTTGATTGGTTTTAATCCCGAACACCCGCTCGCCGGTAATCCGCGCCGCGATGCCGCCCACCGCACCGGAGGTCCTGGCAAAGCGGCGGATTTCGCCAAACATGCTGCCACCATCACGATCAGCCATATTAAGCTGCCAACTCGTCGATGAATCCCGCGATCACATCCAGGCCTTTTTGCCAGAATTGCGGTTCACTGGCATCCAGCCCAAACGGCGCCAGCAGTTCCTTATGCCGCAAGGTGCCGCCGGCCTGCAGCATGGCAAGGTATTTTTCAGTGAACGCCACGGCCTGTCCGGCAGTTTTTTGCTCGGTGTAAACGGCGTACAACGCGTTCACCAGACAATCACCAAACGCGTACGCATACACATAGAATGGCGAGTGAATGAAATGCGGCACATAGGCCCAGAACAACCGGTACTCTTCGGCAAAGTTGAAGGCGGGGCCTAGGCTTTCGGTTTGTACTTCCAGCCAGATTTCCCCAATGCGCTCGGGCAGAATTTCGCCCTGCCGACGCTCGTCGTGGATTTTTGTCTCGAACTGGTAGAACGCAATCTGGCGGACTACCGTGTTCAGCATATCCTCGACCTTCTGCGCCAACATGATGCGGCGGCGTTTCGGGTCGGTCTCGGCATCCAGCAATGCACGGAACGTCAGCATCTCGCCAAACACGCTGGCGGTTTCGGCCAAGGTTAAAGGTGTGCCAGACATTAAATAGCCCTGCTTTGCCGCCAGAACCTGATGCACGCCATGGCCCAGTTCGTGCGCCAATGTCATCACGTCGCGGGTGCGGCCATGGAAGTTCATCAGCACATAAGGGTGCGCGGAAGGCACGGTCGGGTGCGCAAATGCGCCACCTGACTTGCCCGGGCGCAACGCCGCATCAATCCAGTTTTTCTCGAAAAACGGCTTGGCGGTGGCGGCAAGTTCCGGCGTGAACGCGCCGTAAGCATCCAGCACGCAGGCCTTGGCTTCCGGCCATGAAATCACGCGGTCACCATCATCGGGTAGCGGCGCATTGCGGTCCCAATATTCGAGCTTCTCCAGCCCCAACCATTTGGCTTTCATCATGTAATAACGATGCGAGAGCTTGCCGTAGGAGGCCACCACGGCAGCGGAGAGCGCATCCACCACCTCGTCCTCCACCATGTTCGAGCGGTTACGGTAGCTCGATGGCTTCGGATAATGCCGCCATTTATCGTCGATCTCTTTATCCTTGGCGAGCGTGTTAGTGATGAGGGAAAACAATTTCTCTTGGCGGCCAATTGCCTCGCCAATGGCCTTACCGGCCGCTTCGCGCACGTCACGCGCCGGGTCGGAGAGTTTGTTCAGCACCGCTGACAATGTGAGGTCTTCACCACGCAGCGAAATCCGCATGCCCGCGGTGGTTTCATCAAACAACCGGCTCCAGGCAGAATGACCGGTCATGTCCTTCTCGAGCAGCAGCTTCTCAAGCTCATCGGAAAGCTGATGCGGCAGGAACACCCGCAAATCCCGCAGCCACGAGGCGTAATGCGCCAGCGCCGGGTCTTGCAGTTTCATTGCCAGATCAACCTCGGCAATGCGGTTGATCTCAAGCGTGAAGAACAGCAAAAACGTGTTGATGGTGGTGCCGCGCTCGCTCATGGTCTGGTAAAATTTACCGCAGGCGGGGTCGGTGGAATCGGCGGCAAACAGCAGTTGCGCGTATGAGAGCACCCGGCCCAGCCGTTCCTCAATCTGCTCATACTTGGCAATCGCGGCTCCCAGTTCAGCCCCCGAGAGTGTGGCAATATTGCCCTTGTAGCGCGCCTCAAACGCCTCGGCCTCATGCTCAATCGCGGCCAGGTCAGTGGTGATGCGCGGGTCGGTGGCGGATGCGTAAAGGTCGCTCAAATCCCAGACTGGTATTTCGGCGCTGCCCCCCATACCTTCGGGCTGATAGGCTTGTCCTGATTTACGCATCAAATTTGGGCTCCTTAATCACCACCTGATGTAAGCGCTCATGCGCTGACGTCAAACATATATTGAACAGGAGCGAGGCATTGCCGACAAGCGGGTTAAGGCGGGACGCGGGCAAGTTCGGGCTGTTATTTGCGAGCTTAGGGGGCATGATCGGCTCGGGCTGGCTGTTCGGGGCCATGAATGCCGCCAAAATCGCCGGGCCTGCCTCCATCATCTCCTGGGTGATCGGCGGGGTGGCGGTGCTGCTGCTGGCGTTTGTCTATGCCGAACTCACCACCATGTTCCCCAAGCCCGGCGCGGTGATCGTGTTCCCAAAGCTCTGCCATGGCCACCTGGCGGCACAAATCATGAGCTGGGTGAATTTTCTGGCCTACGTATCAGTCGCGCCGGTCGAGGCGGTGGCGGTGGTGTCCTACACCAACAATTACCTGCCCGGGCTGGTGGTACCCGAAACCGGGGTGCTCACCCTGCAGGGTGTTGCGGCGTCAGCGGCGCTAATGGCGCTGTTCATTATCATTAACCTGGCTGCCATAAGGCTGGTGCTGGCAGTGAATAACGCCATTACCTGGTGGAAGCTGGCGGTGCCTGCCCTTACCGTGGTGGCGCTGATGCTGGTGCATTTCCGTACCGCCAACTTCACCCAATTCGGCTTTGCCCCTGCCGGGGTAAGCGGGGTGCTGAAAGCGGTTTCAGGGGCCGGGATTATTTTCACCTATCTGGGGTTCCGCCAGGCCATTGAGCTGGCGGGTGAATCATCGGACCCCAAGCATAACCTGCCCTTCGCCATCGTGGGTTCGGTGTTGTTCTGCGTGGTTTTGTATGCGGGGTTGCAACTAGCGTTCATCGGCGCCCTTGACCCCGCCGACCTCGCGCACGGCTGGAGCCACATCAACTTCCCCGGTATTTCCGGGCCGTTTGCCGGGCTGGCCAGCCTGCTGGGGCTAAGCTGGCTGGCTATATTGCTGTACGCGGATGCGGCCATTTCCCCCGCCGGCACTGGCATTATTTACAACACCACGGCGGCACGGGTGATTTACGCTACCGCGCATGAGGGCTACCTCACCCGGCATTTCGCCACGCTCTCCCGTGCCGGGGTGCCGGTGAGCAGCCTGATGCTCAGCTTCGTGGTGGGGCTGCTGTTCCTCGCACCTTTGCCCTCATGGCGACTGCTGGTGACGTATCTCTCCTCCATCGGCGTGCTGGCCTATGGGGTGGGGCCGCTAGTGCTAATCTCGTTCCGCAAAACCTTGCCCGAGGCGGAATTTCCACGGCCCTTCCGGTTGGCCTATGCACCATTGGTGGCCACGCTGGCCTTTATGGTGGCGAACTTCGTGGTGTTCTGGGCGGGGGCGAGTGTAGCCAACCATCTGTTCGGCGGCCTTGGCATCGCGTTTGTTATTTACTGCATCTACCAGTTTATGAGCCGCCGCACGCTTGCGCATCTCGAATGGCGCGGCGCCTGGTGGTTCGCACCGTATTTCGGTGGGCTATGGGCGATCACGGTGTTTTGCGGCACGGGCTGGGTGGCTTCGGTATTGCTGGTGGTGTTCAGCCTCATCATTATCGCGCTGGCCCGCGCAGCCGCAATGCCCGACCCCGTGGAGGCGAAAGCGCATTTTGCGCAACACACGTAATCATCATAGCTAGGCGAAGCCAAAGCAATCCATCTACCTCGGCTTTGAAAACCTGCCCCCTCCTCGTCATTGCCGCGCAGGCAGGTGCTTATCCGCCCTACCTAACTGTCCGTCATTAGGTGTCATCGCTCCGACACCGCACGGTCAGATGCAACCATAAAAATCTGCTCATCCGTTGACTAAAGTTAACCCGTGAACAATCAATGCAAATGCAAATCATTCTGAACTATCATTGAATTTTTCAAAGCTTTTCTTGTTTTGATGCGAAATAAGGACTACGAATAACACGGAGGCCACATGAAAAATTTTCTGGTTACAGTCGTTGTTTTAACCGTTGTTGCGGGTTCCGCGCATGCGAGCGCCACGCCGTTGCAAAATTTACCGCCGGGGCCGCTTGGGCAGTCGGTTCAGCGCGGTTACGACACCATCATGAACACCACAACCAACCCTGAGTCCAAGGGTAATGTCGGCAACGGGCTAACGTGTAACAGTTGCCATACTGATGGGGGCAATAATAACCACCCCGGCAATTTCCTCAAAACCGCCAGTAAATTCCCCTCCTTCTCCCCACGCGAGGGCGCTGTGATCACTCTGGAGGACCGGATTGCCAATTGTTTCATGCGCAGCATGAATGGTGTGCGCCCCAGCACTGACAGCAAGCTGGTGGTCGATATGACCGCCTATATCAATTGGCTTGACCAAGGTAAGCCGATATTGGCCCCAGCAACAGCTGCTGAGCCAAGCCCTTATCCCGCTATGCTGAAAGCCGCCACCCATGCCGATGTTGTAGCTGGCATCGCGGTTTACAAAACTGATTGTGCCGCCTGCCATGGGGCGCAAGGGGCCGGTATGCCCGGCACCTTCCCGCCGGTGTGGGGCCCAAACAGCTATAATGCGGGCGCGGGCCTAGCGAACGTCCCCAAACTCGCGGAATGGGTGAAGGGCAACATGCCGCTCGGCAATGCGCACCTGAGCGACAAGGACGCCTATGATGTGGCACTATATATCGACACGCAACCGCGCCCGGATTTTGTGCTCACCCAGCATCTTCCCGCCGGCATGCCGCCTGATGATTACAATGCCAGCGTCAGAACTGAGACCGACTCTGTTGCCAGCAATCTGAAGAAGCCCGGATTGTCGCTGCCGGCATTACTGGGCACAACCCCTTAAAAGAAAGCTGCGTCAGGCGGGGGTTCTACAGGCTCCCGCCGCGCCGCCCGATCGCCGCACCCAACCGCAACCGCAGCGAGTTCAGCTTAATAAACCCTGCCGCATCCTGCTGGTTATAGGCACCGGCATCATCCTCGAATGTCACCATCCGGGTTGAATACAGCGAATTAGGGCTTTCCCGCCCAATCACCGTCACGTTGCCCTTATACAGTTTCAACCGCACGGTCCCTGTCACCGAATGCTGGCTGGTATCGATCAGCGCCTGCAGCATCCGCCGCTCGGGCGAAAACCAGAAGCCGTTATAAATCAGCTCTGCATAACGCGGCATGATGCTGTCCTTCAAATGGCCAGCTTCACGGTCCAAAGTAATGCTCTCAATGCCCCGATGCGCTGCCAACAAAATGGTCCCGCCCGGCGTTTCGTACACACCGCGGGACTTCATGCCCACGAAGCGGTTTTCCACCAAATCCAACCGGCCGATGCCGTTGGCTTTGCCGTACTCGTTCAGCTTGGTGAGAATGGTGGCCGGTGAGAGTGTCTCGCCATTAATCCCCACCGCATCGCCCTGGTGGAACGCCACGCTGATGATGGTGGCTTTATCCGGTGCCGCTTCCGGCGAAATGGTGCGCTGGTACACAATTTCTTCCGGCTCAACCGCGGGGTCTTCCAGAATTTTACCCTCGGAGGATGAATGCAGCAAATTCGCATCCACCGAGAACGGTGCCTCGCCGCGCTTATCCTTGGTCACGGGTATCTGGTGCGCCTCGGCATATTCCAGCAGCTTGGTGCGCGAGGTCAGTTCCCACTCCCGCCAGGGTGCTATCACCTTGATATTCGGGTTCAGCGCGTAATAACCCAGCTCAAACCGCACCTGGTCGTTACCCTTGCCGGTCGCACCGTGCGCCACGGCATCGGCCCCCACCATTTCGGCAATTTCAATCTGCCGCTGCGCGATCAAAGGCCGGGCGATCGAGGTGCCCAGCAGATACTGGCCCTCATACAGTGCATTGGCCCGGAACATCGGGAAGACGAAATCCTTTACGAAGGTTTCGCGCAAATCCTCGATGAAAATTTGGCGGATGCCGAACATCTCGGCCTTCTTACGGGCCGGCTCAAGCTCCTCGCCCTGGCCTAAATCCGCCGTGAAGGTCACGACTTCGCAGTTATAGGTATTCTGCAGCCAGCGCAGAATGACGGAGGTATCGAGCCCGCCCGAATAGGCCAACACGACTTTTTTGATGTCTTTGCTCATAGAGCGGCTTGTATTAGCCTGCGAAGCCTCTGCCAAGGGCGGCGAGGAACATCCTAACCCCGGTCCATTGCTGGGCCAGGTAGCCGCCGGTCGCCAGCGCTCCGGGGGCGCGGGCATCGCCGGTGGGCAGATACAAATCCGAGAAGTCAGCCGTGCCGAACATCATGTCCCAATACGGGAACACCCCGCCATAGTTGCAGGATTTCCGCCCGGCGGCCTTCAGCGCATGGTGCAGCCTATGGAAGCGCGGTGAGACCAGCAGCCGCTCGCCCAGCCAGCCGAAGGAGAGGCGGATATTGGCGTGCGAGAGGCTCTCAATGAAGCGCAGCAGCAAAATCAGCAGCGGGAATTGCAGAGGCGGAATGCCGATGGCCAGGCCAATCACAAAAAACCAGACGAATGAGATCAGATCATCAAGAATATGATTGCGGTCATCGGACCAAAAGCTCATCTGCCGCTGCGCATGGTGCAGCGCGTGCAGCGCATACCAGGCCCGGAAGGTATGGCTGAGGCGGTGCCGCCAATAATCGGCAAAATCCAGAATCAGCGCGTAGATGAAAAATGTAATCACCGGGTGCCCAAATAAGGCCGGTATCCACATTTCCAAATCCGGCGGCACAAAGCCCCAATCCACCAATGTTCCGGTAAACACCACCTGCAGCTGATAGAACAGCAAAAAGCTGACAATGGGTATAACGCCCACCCGGTTGAGAATGGTGTAAAGCACATCCACCCCCACCGCCTTGCGCGAGGCCCAGCGCTCCACCGGAAACAACGCCTCCAACGGCCAGCAAACGGCATAGGTCACGATAACCGCGAACATGCCGTAAACGCAGATCAACGCCCAATCGAACGAAAGCTCCTCCCACTCCATCCAGCCAAACTGATACAGCACGGGCAGAATCAGCCATTGGTCGATATCGCCGGCGATGATGCTGAAGAAGCGGTCGAGGAACATAACTTACAGTGTCTCCGCCGTCAGCTTACCCGGTTTGCGCATTTCGGTGTTGAGGAAAATACCGTGCGGGGAGCGGCCCACATCAATTTTGCTGAAATCCCCGCTCACCGGGTCAAGCACCGCCACGGCTTCGGCAAAGCGCAGCGCAATCCATAATTTGCCGTCCGGTGCTTCGCCTAAGTCATCCGGGCCGCCGGGGATGGTGTAATTGCGGCGCACCGCCAAAGTTGCGGGGTCAAGCGCGGTCAGCGTACCGCCGATGCGGTTGGAGACATAAATCACCGATTTATCGGCGGTGATGAAAATATTATGGGCACCTTTACCGGTTTCCACATGCCGCAGAATTTCACCGCTCACCGGATCAACTTCAATAATGCCATTGGCGCCCATGATGCACACCAGGATTTTGCCATTATGCCACAGCACGCCGGCTGGCGTGGAGCCGATTTTCACCGTCCATCGCGTGGTCATGTCAGTGAGGTCGAACGACACCAACTCGTCACTGCCTTGCAGGGAGTTGAAGCTCCATTTGCTGTCGGGCGAAAAATCCAGATGGCTCGGCATTTTGCCGGGCGAGAAACGCTTCACAAGTTTTAAGGTCGTGCCATCATAAATATCAACATGGTTAATGCGCAGCGCATTCACCACTAGGTATTTCTGGTCCGGCGTGTAGCCCAACTGGTACGGGTCCGCGATGGTCATATGGCCCAGCGGCGCGGCGGTAATGGGGTCCACGATAAACAAGGCATTGCCACTGGCATCGCAGATGTAAAGCTTGCTGCGGTCAGGTGTCAGTACCCAATGGCTCGGCTCACGGTAAGTGGGCAGGGTTTTGATGACCTGACGGGTGGTCATATCAATGACGCTCACGGTCGCCTCACCGGAATTCATCACCATGGCCAGGGACGCGGATGCGCCAGAAGCAAGCGGCGGCGGCGTGTCAGCCAAAGCGGGGGTGAAACCAAGAAGCGGGAGCGATAGGAAGCTGCGGCGGAGGATCATGCTTCCCCTTTAGGCGCTTGTGGTGGCGTTGCGAAGAGGGCGCTGACCCAAACGAAGAAAATGCTGCTTGTTGTTGCAATTAAAACATTATCTGTGGCTGCGTGCAGTGCAAAAGCAATGAAAATCAGTCGCAATAAACCGCGTTGCGCGGGGGCTAAAATGCGGCTGCCGCGCCATGCCCAAAGGCCGATAAAAACCACCAGCAACGTCAGCCCAATGAAGCCGCCCTCGGCGCCAATCCGCAAATATTCATTATGCGCGGCGTTGGTGCCGATGGTGGCGCTTAACGTGGAGGTGACCGGCAGCACGAATTTGCCAGCCCCTACCCCCCAACCGACCCAGGGCGAGCCAGCAATGGCGGCCTCGAAATACGGCCACACCAAATCACGATGCGAAAGGTTGCCCGCCTCGCCGAGCTGCACGAGGTCAAACACCCTAATGAAAGAGAGTGCACTGGCAAATATTACCGCCAGACTGGCCAGCGCCCCGCAGGCAGCCAGAAACATGATTTTTCCCCGCGCTGCGAAGGGAGAATTTGGCTGCAATACCGCGAAGACCGCCACCACCACGGCCAAGGCCAGCGGCACCCGGGCACCGGTTGCGAATAAAATGGCAAAATTTACCATCAGCCACATCGCCTCAACCCACCGGACGGCAGCCGAAAGCTCGACTAGCCCGGCATAGATGCCGATCAAGGCAAACCCTGCCAAAAATGCTGGCTCGCCCGAGGCCCCCAACCGCAGCGCTCCCTGTTCGAGGTCATACATCGCATGCACCCCCGCCACTTGCAGCGCCGCGCCAAACAGCAAGGTGCAAAAAGGTGTTACGATCACGGTGCGGATGACCGCCCGGCTCCATGCCAACGGCGGTTTAACAAACCCGAACGCAAACGGTGCCGCCGAGCCCACCAATGACCGCACGCTGGAAAGCAGCGTCAGCCCCGGATACAGCCCATGCGCCAGCCCGGTGATGAACATCGCCCCGAACGCAAACCCCGGATTATAGCGGTCCGGCTTCACCCCGCCGCGCAGCGCCAAAGCCAGCGCCAACGCCAGCCCGATGCCCTTCATCGCGCCGATGATGGTCTCGTACCCGCCGATCAACCCAGTCAGCCAGATATCCGGCGAGGTTTCCAAAAACAGCACCCACAGCACCACCGCCGCCACCGGCAACCACAGAGCCACGCCAAAAGCGCACAGCAGACCCACACCACCCAGGCCAAGCTCCAATGTTGTCACGCGAGGCCTTGAGCATTTTGTTTCATACGCCGATGTTACGGCCAAATGATTCTCAACTCCATCGAACAGGGCGCTGGCCCGCCGCTGATTTTACTGCACGGGCTTTTCGGTGCGGCCAAAAACCTGGGCGTCATCGCCCGCGGCCTGGCACCGCACTGGCGCGTTGTCTCGCTGGATTTACGCAACCATGGTGATAGCCCGCATAATGCCGCCATGAGCTACCCGATTATGGCGAGCGACGTTGTCGAAACCATCACCGCTCTTGGCATCACCACCGCAGCACTTGCGGGCCATTCAATGGGCGGCAAAATCGCCATGCATGTTGCCCTTGCCCACCCTGACCGGATCACCAAACTGGCGGTGATGGATATCGCCCCCGTGACCTATATGCACGGGTATGATGCGTTTGCTGCGGCAATGCAGGCACTGCCTCTCACCCCATCGCTCACCCGCGGCGTTGCCGATGCCGCGCTGGCCGCTGCCATCCCCGACCCTAATTACCGCGCCTTCCTGCTCAATAACCTCATTTTAGGCACCCAGCCGCGCTGGCGTGTGGGCCTAGATGAAATCCGTGCCGCCATGCCGGAAATGTTGAAATGGCAGGACCCGCCAAGTGCCCCTTTCCCGAACCCCGCTCTGTTCCTGCGTGGTGGCAACTCCGAATATGTGCGGCCGTCCTCACATGAAAAAATCACCGCGCTGTTTCCGCACTCCACCATCAAGACCATCGAGAATGCCGCCCACTGGCTGCATGCTGACCAACCACAGGCCGTCATCACCGCCTTGCAGGAGTTTTTGCTGTAATGTCCACCCAATTTGACGTGCTGATCATCGGTGCCGGCATGGTCGGCGCCACCACTGCCGCAGCACTCAGCGCCACCCATCGGGTCGGGCTGGTCGAGGCCGAGGAGCAGGCTGGCTATCATACCACCGGCCGCTCTGCCGCCATCTGGATACTCAATTACGGCCCCCCCGAAGTGCGAGTCCTCACCGGCTTGTCGCGCGATTTTTTCATGGACCCACCAGAGGATATCGCCACGACGGCGCTCGGCACAACGCGGCCGATCATCTACCTGGCCCCCGAGGCGCAAACCAGTTTCCTTGACGCGCTGATCGCCCAGGACCTTGGCATTAGCGAAATCTCGCTGGCTGAGGTGAAAGCCCAAGTCCCCGCCTACATTGAAGGCTATGCCATCCGCGCCGGGTTTGAGAATTCCTCATTCGATATGGATGTTGCCGCCCTCCACCAAGGCTATCTGCGCCGCACCCGCCAGAATGGCGGCCAACTCATGTTACGCAGCCGGGCCGGTAAAATCACCCGCAAGGATGGCAACTGGCATGTGGAAACCACCGGCGGCACCATCGTCACGGCCCCCATCGTGGTTAACGCTGCTGGCGCCTGGGGCGATGAGGTGGCAGCCATTGCGGGCCTGCCCCCCATCGGACTCGTCCCCTGCCGCCGCACCGCCGCCATCATCGACCCCGCGCCCTACGACGTGGCCAACTGGCCGCTGGTTCAGGCCGCCGACCATAGCTGGTACATCCGCCCGGAAGCCCGCTCCAAACTGATGGTCACGCCCTGCGACGAAACCCCGATGCATCCGCACGATGTACAACCCGATGAACTCGACGTCGCCATCGGTATCGACCGTATGCAACAAGCGCTCGCCATCGAAGTCCGCCGCGTCGAACACTCGTGGGCTGGCCTTCGCACCTTCTCCGCTGACCGCAACCTCGCCTTCGGGTTCGACACCGAAGCCCCCGGCTTCTTCTGGTGCGTCGGCCAAGGCGGCTACGGCATCCAAACCGCCCCCGCCGCCGGCCAACTCGTCGCCGACATGATCGCCAGCCGCGACCCAGGACCCGCCGGGAGTATCATCCCGGCGATTAACCCGATGCGGTTTCGGAGGTAAGGCCAGGGGGCGCTGCCCCCTGCACCCCCGCCAAAGGCTGAGCCTTTGGAATCCATTAGTAAAGGGTCAGAAAAGGGGACCACTCCGCGGTGTTTCAACGCCAGAGGCTGGTCCCCTTTTCTGACCCTTAAGTGGTTCTAAGGGCCGTGCCCTTAGCGGGGTCCAGGGGCAGCGCCCCTGGCCTTGCCCCCCGAACCCGCGTGGTTTATCGCCGGGGCGACATTACCCGGAGGTTCCTATGGCCGAGATTGCTGACATTGTAGCGCGCGAGATTTTGGATAGCCGGGGCAACCCGACGATTGAGGTCGATGTGGTGCTGGATAGTGGCGCGATGGGCCGCGCGGCGGTGCCGTCGGGCGCTTCTACGGGCGCGCATGAGGCGGTGGAACTGCGGGATGGCGATAAGAGCCGTTATGGCGGCAAGGGCGTTCAGGCGGCAGTGGTTGCCGCGACTGGCGAGATTTTTGAAGCCATTGGCGGCATTGATGCGACCGAGCAGGTGGCGATCGACGAGATCATGATTGATCTGGACGGCACGCCGAACAAGTCACGGCTGGGGGCGAATGCCATTTTGGGTGTGAGCCTCGCGGTAGCGAAGGCGGCAGCAGAGGATTTGGGGTTGCCGCTATACCGTTACGTCGGCGGCGTGTTTGCCCGCACCTTGCCGGTGCCGATGATGAATATTGTGAATGGCGGCAAGCACGCTGATAATCCTATCGATATTCAGGAATTCATGATCCAGCCGGTGGGCGTGGGCAGCATCCGCGAAGCGGTACGGGTGGGTGCGGAAATTTTCGCCACGCTTAAAAAAGCTCTCCATGAGGCTGGACACAATACCAATGTGGGCGATGAAGGTGGGTTTGCGCCGAATTTGAAATCGGCTGACGAGGCGCTTGGATTTATCTCAAAGGCGTGCGAGCGGGCGGGCTACAAGCCCGGCGTTGATGTGATGTTCGCGCTGGATTGCGCCTCCACCGAGTTTTACCATAACGGCGTTTATAACCTCGAAGGCGAAGGCAAAAAGTTCGATGCCGCCGGGATGGTGAAATACCTTGAGGATTTAGCAGCCCGTTACCCCATCGCCTCGATCGAGGATGGTTGCGCTGAGGATGATTGGGACGGGTGGAAGCTGCTTACCGACACGCTGGGCAAAAAAATTCAGCTCGTCGGCGATGATTTGTTTGTAACGAACCCGGAACGCCTGCGCCGCGGCATTGCTGCCGGCACCGGCAACTCCATTCTGGTAAAGGTCAATCAGATCGGCACGCTTTCGGAAACCTTAGACGCCGTTGAAATCGCCCACCGCGCCGGTTTTACCGCCGTGATGTCGCATCGCTCCGGCGAAACCGAGGATTCCACCATCGCGGATTTAGCCGTGGCCACTAATTGCGGCCAGATCAAAACCGGCTCGCTAGCCCGCAGTGACCGCACGGCGAAATACAACCAGTTGATGCGGATTGAAGCCGACCTTGGCCCCTCGGCCCGCTACGCCGGGCGGAGCATTCTGCACCGCGCTTAAACTACGAAGCGGGATTACCCTCGCGCGGCCATAGTCTCATTGTGTACGCTGATCATGAGGCGGTGCTGTGCGTGATTGCCAAGCGGAGCGTCAAGCAGGGGCCATTATTCATGCACGCAAAACATACTGCCCAGGCAGTTGCCACCTTGCCTCATTAAACAGCGCGAGATCTTTTAATTTATTTGTAAAATCCGGGCGCTCGCACCACGAGGCCTAACGTTCAGGTTATTTCAGGTGCTCCAATAACCGGGGCATCAACTCAACCAGGTTACAAGGCCGATGCCGGGAATCCAGTTGGAACTTCAATATATCGTCCCAGCCGTCTTTCACCGCGCCCGTGCTGCCGGGGAGCGCAAACATATACGTGCCGCTGGCCACCCCGCCGAGGGCGCGTGACTGAATGGTTGAAGTGCCGATTTTCTGGTAGCTCAACATCCGGAATAATTCGCCAAACCCCTCGATGGTTTTATCAAGCACCCGGCTGAACGCCTCGGGGGTCACATCGCGGCCGGTCACGCCGGTGCCGCCGGTGGTAATCACCACGTCAATTGCGGGATCAGCCATCCAGACACGGAGCTGGGCTTCGATGAGATCTGCATCATCCTTGATAATTTTGCGGTCCGCCAGATGATGCCCCGCGGCAGCGATGCGGCTCACCAGCGCATCACCCGATGTGTCGTTGGACGGATCACGGGTGTCGGAGACGGTAATGATAGCGATATGAACTGGCAGGAAAATGCGCGACTCGTCGATCATGGATCAATTAGACGCTGTTGCACTCGGCATGTCACGTAGTTGCGGGAAGTTACCCTCGGCTATGTCATCCAGGCTGGTAGGTTTCAGACCGATTTCCTCGGCGTAAATCCAGCTATCTGCGAGCACATGATGAATGAAATGCCGTGTTTCATCATTCGAAATGGTCTCAATGAACATCAACGGGTCGCTATCCTGCTGCAGGGCATTATACCAAACAGCAGCGGCGCCAGGGCCGGCGTTGTAGCTGGCGAGAATGGCGAGCAGATTGTTGTTGATGCCGGCTTGCTGGCCAAGATAACGAATATAGCCCTGGCCAAGCGCCAGGTTCGCCGAAGGGTCGTTCAGGGCACCTGAAATACCTTCATCTCGCGCCACAAAATGCGCGGTCACAGGCATTAATTGCATCAAACCACGTGCCCCGCAGGGTGACACGGCATTAACGTTGAAGCCTGATTCCGTGCGGGCCAGAGCATAAACCAGCGCTGGGTCAATTGAAAAACCGCCCGCTGGGTGCAAGGCCGGTAGTGGCAGACTGACACCTGCAATGTCGTTATCGGCCACCCTGCTCTGCCCGGCCACGGCGATTGCAACATCTACCAGCCCAGCCCGCGCCGCCACTGCCATGACGGCATGCGCCAAGCCCGGATTGGCTTGAATATCCGGCCACATGGCACGCAACGCCAAGCCAGCCTGGTCGGCTTCGCCAATTTGCAGCAGTTCAAATGCCAGATGCCCGTCGGGCACGGCATCAACAGCCGTGATATCCGCTTCAGACAGCGCCGCCGCGATGCCCGTAGGCCCAAAACCTTGGCCGAGCAGACGGCCTGCGATAATTCCATAAAAGCTATCAGGTGAAGCCGCGGCGGTGCGCAGCCAATTCAAATAATTAACCGGCTGTTGCAAACGTAAGGCGGCGCGGGCGGCCCAAAAGGCGCCGGCGGCGCGGTCATCATCTGATGCCCCCGTAACGTTGGCAGCCTGCACGAATAACGGTGACGCAGCGGCGATATCGCCCCGCTGCCAGTCAGCCAACCCTCGGGTGAACGCAACCCGCCAAGCCGGCTGGTCGCTCATGCGGGCGGGTTTGACACTGGCCATGGAAATATTGGTCTGTTCAGGCAGCAGCACGGCCTGCGGCGGCGTTAGCGTACCAGGGCGAACCCGCTTTGCCAGCACCTGATAAATCGCGGCCGCAGCGGGCTGGCTGCTATATTGGCTATACCAAGTGGTTAGTTCAGTCAGGGTGGGGTGGTAGGTGGGCGCGAGGTAGCGGGCCGCCAATACAGCCCCCACCAACGACGTATCCGAGAGCCGGCTGATCAACTGGTCAGCCTCGGCGTAGGCGCCTTGGTCCTGCAACGCCAAAATACGTTGATACTGCGCCACGGCGCTGGGGGGCAAAGGCTGCGGAAGGATAACTTCGTCGCCAGGATTTGGCGCATTACGGGGCACCGCGTAAGCCACAGAGCTCCCATCCGACACAGCACCGGCTGTTGAAAGGGGAATATCCGACCCTGACCCTGACCCCATAGAAAAAGGGCTTGCCGAAGCAGCCGTTACAGAAACGGCGCTGAAGGCAACAAGCGCGACCGCGGCTAATGTGGCCGAAGTGGCGTTCAGGCGGGAGAGCGTTTGGAGGGCTCCGCGCATGGTGACGTGTCGCTACACAATCCACCCATGAGAGGCAATAGCTTTCGGTGAGACGTTTACCAAAAATTAAGACGTTTTTAATAGTTTCCAGGGGTTACACTGCCCTACCAGGCTCACGATCGCGTGATCGTCGAACTCAAGTTTCAGAGTCCAGCCAAGCCCGTAACGCTAAAAGGTCATGCCACGAATCTCGTTTTGCCGCTGGCATGCGCAGCAAGTACATTGGATGATAGCTAGCCAGGCATGGCACGCTGCCAATGCCGCCGGGAATTTCGATACTGTGCCATTTCCCCCGTAACCGGCCAATACCAGTATGGCCGTATTGCGTTGGCAACATAGCTTTGGCTGCCACCGTGCCCAATAATATTAAGCAATCTGGTTTTAATAATGCGATATGGCGCTGCAAAAACGGCAGACACACAGCAATTTCGGCTTCGGTAGGGGGCCGGTCACCCGGCGGACGCCAAGGCACAATGTTGGTAAGCCGCACTTTGTTGCGGTCTAACCCGATACTTGCCAGCATTTTATCGAGCAACTGCCCCGCAGGCCCGGCAAATGGTTGGCCGGCACGGTCTTCCTCAGCGCCGGGGGCATCGCCGATCAGCATCACCCGCGCATCGGCGGCACCATCGGCAAATACCAGGTGGGTGGCGGTATCGCGCAACTCACAGCCGGTGAAATCTCTCAGAGCCGCGCTTAAATCCTCCAGTGTGAGACATTTTTCAGCAATTTTACGGGCATCAGCCGGGCCGGCTGGCAGCATAGGCACTGGCTGCGGCACTGATTTTGGCTTGACGGCAGCCACATCCACCGCCGCCAGCTTGGCGGCCCGGCGGTCCTGTGGTGCGGGCAGCAGAATTTCATCAGCACCCCAAACTATCTGCAGTCGTAAAGCGGCCAGTTCATCCATATAGTAATTTGTGACGCAGAGCGGGGTTTACGCAAGCCATGCTAAGGTTTACGTATACGTCAACCTTAGTCACCAGATATGATTTGAAGGAGCGAATATGTCCGAGCATTTGGAACCCCGCGAGGCGATGGAATTTGATGTGCTGGTGGTTGGCGCCGGCCCCGGCGGGCTCGCCGCAGCGATCCGCCTTAAGCAGATCAATCCGGAAATTTCGGTCTGCGTAATTGAAAAGGGGGGCGAAGTGGGCGCCCATATCCTGTCTGGTGCCGTGCTGGAGCCACGCGCTTTGCTGGAATTGTTCCCTGACTGCGACCCGTCGCTGATCGCGCTTTCAACGCCGGTGGCTGAGGACAAGTTTATGTTCCTCACCGAGACCAAAGCCTTCACCATGCCGACTCCGCCGCAGATGCATAACCAAGGCAATTACATCGTCTCGCTGGGCAATGTGGTGCGCTGGCTGGGCCAGCAGGCCGAGGAAACCGGCGTGGAGATTTACCCTGGGTTTGCCGCTGCTGAAGTGCTGACCGAGGATGGCCGGGTGGTGGGTGTTGCCACCGGCGATATGGGTATCGGCAAAAACGGCCAGCCCACCGGCAATTTTACCCGCGGTATTGAGCTACGCGCCACCTACACGATTTTTGCCGAAGGCTGCCGGGGTTCGCTCTCCAAGCAATTGATGAAAAATTTTGGCTTGAATGCCGATAATGATCCACAAACCTACGGCATCGGCATCAAGGAATTATGGGAAATTAAACCCGAGACATTCCGCAAGGGCCTGACACTGCACACCATCGGCTGGCCGCTGAAGAGCGACACCTATGGCGGCTCGTTTATGTATCATTTTGGTGAAAACCTGATGGCCTATGGGTTTGTTGTTGGTCTGGACTACACAAATCCATTTCTCTCACCATTCGGTGAAATGCAGCGCTTTAAAACCCACCCCCAGATCGCGCCCTATTTTGAGGGCGCCAAGCGCATTTCCTACGGAGCGCGGGCGTTGAATGAGGGCGGTTTTCAATCCTTGCCGAAGCTCACCTTTCCAGGCGGCGTGCTGATTGGTTGCGCGGCGGGTACGTTGAATGTGCCGAAAATCAAAGGCACGCATACCGCCATGAAATCCGGTATGGTGGCGGCCGAGGCCATCGCTGCGGCGTTCGCTGGTGGCAAGCCCGCCGAAGTGACGGCCTATGCCGATATGTTGAAAGCCAGTTGGGTGTGGCCGGAGTTGCACACCGTGCGCAACATCCGCCCCGGTTTTGCGAAATTTGGCCTGTATGGCGGCTTGGTGAATGCGGCGATCGAAACTTACATCACCCGCGGCAAATCACCCTGGACGCTAAAAAATCACGTTGATTATGATGGCTTGGTA
This sequence comes from Acidocella sp. 35-58-6, assembly GCA_002281005.1. Taxonomy (GTDB): domain Bacteria; phylum Pseudomonadota; class Alphaproteobacteria; order Acetobacterales; family Acetobacteraceae; genus Acidocella. Next base: position 24,591 of record NCFD01000001.1, read on the forward strand.
AAAGCGAAAGATGCCACCCCGATCCCCTACCCGAAACCCGACGGCAAACTCACGTTCGACCGGCTCTCCTCGGTGTTTATTTCCAACACCAACCATGAGGAGAATCAGCCCGCACACCTGCGGTTGCTTGACCCTGCTAAAGCCATCGCGGTGAACTGGACCGAATATCGCAGCCCGGAAACCCGTTATTGTCCGGCCGGCGTGTACGAAATTGTCGGCGAGGAAACCGGCAATCCGCAACTGCAAATCAACGCGCAAAACTGCGTGCATTGCAAAACCTGCGATATCAAAGACCCCACCCAAAATATTAATTGGGTCGTGCCCGAAGGTGCCGGTGGACCGAATTATCCCGGCGGCATGTAGGCCCTTAAGACAGAGCGCTGGGGCTGCCCAGAATAACTGAATGGTAAAACC
>NCFD01000173.1 GCA_002281005.1 Acidocella sp. 35-58-6
GGCGAAGAGCGCTGGGTCTGGCTGCGGTTGAAATTGATTGCCGATGTCGGGCTTGTGGGTAAACCCAATGCTGGCAAATCCACCTTTCTTTCGGTGGTCTCCGGCGCGCACCCAAAAATCGCTGATTATCCGTTCACCACTTTGCACCCGCAATTGGGCGTGGTGCGACTCTCGGTTTCGGAAGAATTCGTGATCGCCGATATTCCGGGTCTGATTGAGGGAGCGCATGAGGGTACGGGCCTGGGCGACCGGTTTTTGGGCCATGTGGAGCGCTGCGCGGTGCTGGTGCATTTGATTGATGGTGCGGCCGGTGATTGCGTGGATGCCTGGCGCACCGTACGCCACGAGTTGGCCGAATATGGCGGCGGGCTGGTGGACAAGCCGGAAGTGATCGTGCTGAACAAGTCTGATGCGATGAGCCCGCGTGAGATTTCATCCAGGCGGTCGGCTTTGGCCAAGGCTTCGGGTGCTACCGTGATGGTGGCCTCCGGTGTTTCTGGTCAGGGCGTGCCGGAAGTGCTGCGGGTGCTACAAAACATCATCACGGAATCCCGCAACAAATGACTCCAAGCTTGGCAACCGCGCGGCGGGTTGTGGTTAAAATCGGCAGTGCGCTGATTGTGGATGAGCAGACCGCGGCACCGCGTGAGGCATGGCTGAAGGGCATTGCGCAGGATATTGCGGCGTTATCCGCCCGCGGCTGCCAAGTGATTGTGGTTTCCTCGGGCGCCATTGCATTGGCGCGACGGCGGCTGAATTTGACGGCTGTAAAACTGAAGCTGGAAGAAAAGCAGGCCGCAGCGGCGGTTGGGCAAATTCGTCTGGCCCAGGCCTGGAGCGAAGCGCTTTCGGCGCATGGCCTGACTGCCGCGCAATTATTGATTACGTTGGAGGATACCGAAGACCGCCGGCGATATTTGAACGCGCGTGCCACGCTGAGCACGTTGCTCGGCCTGGGCTGCATTCCGGTAATCAACGAGAACGACTCGGTGGCGACAGCGGAAATAAGGTTCGGCGATAATGACCGGCTGGCGGCGCGCGTGGCCGAGATGATGCAGGCGGACCAGTTGATTTTACTCTCCGACATTGACGGGCTTTACACCGCCGACCCACGCAACAACCCGCATGCGGCGCATATCCCGGTGGTGACGGCCATGACCCCTGAAATTGATGCGATGGGTGGCGAGCCCCCACCTGGTTACTCCTCAGGTGGTATGCGAACCAAATTGGTGGCAGCCCACATCGCGACACAGGCTGGTACCGCTATGGCGATTGCGCTGGGGCACCGCAACAATCCGCTGGCAGCGATTGAAAACGGTGCCAAATGCACGTGGTTTTTACCAGCGCCGGAAGGCCGCTCGGCCCGCAAAAACTGGATCGCCGGGCATTTGTCGCCACTCGGCACGCTGACGATTGATGCCGGTGCCGCCAAGGCTTTGGCCAAAGGTTCCTCATTGTTGCCAGCCGGGCTTAAGGCTGTGGCGGGGGTTTTTGAACGCGGTGATGCGGTCGATGTGGTGAACTTAAACGGTGTGCGCGTGGCACGCGGTTTGGCGGCCTATTCCAGCGCTGATGCGACGATTATTGCAGGCCATCGCTCAGAAGATTTTGAAACCTTGCTCGGGTTCCGAGGTCGCGATGAAGTGATTCATCGCGACGACCTCGTATTGTTTTAATAGGTCAATACCGTCCGGATTGAACTGCCGGAGCGGAGCAACTCGAAGCCTTCGTTAATTTGCTCGAATGGCAGGACATGGGTGATGAGATCATCGATGTTGATCTTGCCATCCATATACCAATCGACGATTTTCGGCACATCGGTACGGCCACGGGCACCTCCGAAAGCCGTGCCTTTCCAGGTACGGCCGGTGACAAGCTGGAACGGACGGGTTGAAATTTCCTGCCCGGCACCGGCCACCCCAATAATGATCGATGTGCCCCAGCCACGATGGCAACATTCCAGCGCTTGCCTCATAAGTTTCACATTTCCGATACATTCGAAACTGAAATCCGCCCCCCCATCAGTGAGGTTGACGAGGTATGGAACCAGATCCTCGCCAATTTCATTGGGGTTAACAAAATGCGTCATACCAAACTTCTCAGCGATTGCTTTGCGATTATTATTGATATCCACGCCGATGATCATGTTGGCACCAGCGATGCGGGCGCCTTGAATGACGTTCAGGCCGATGCCGCCTAAGCCAAACACCACCACATTGTCGCCCACCTGCACCTTGGCGGTGTTGATGACGGCACCGATGCCGGTGGTAACGCCGCATCCGATATAACAAATTTTATCAAATGGCGCATCTTCGCGAACTTTCGCCAGAGCAATCTCTGGCAGCACAGTGAAATTCGCGAATGTGGAGCAGCCCATATAATGCATCACCGCCTCGCCCTCGCACGAAAAACGCGAGGTGCCGTCCGGCATCACGCCTTTCCCCTGAGTTGCGCGGATCGACGTGCAGAGATTGGTTTTGCGTGAGGTACAGGACTTACAGTTGCGGCATTCCGGCGTGTAAAGCGGGATCACGTGATCGCCCTTTTTCAGCGATGTCACACCCGGCCCAATGTCCACCACAATACCGGCACCCTCATGGCCCAGAATGGCGGGAAACAACCCTTCAGGGTCGGCGCCCGAGAGTGTGTATTCATCGGTATGGCAAATGCCGGTCGCCTTGATTTCCACCAGCACTTCGCCGGCTTTAGGACCTTCGAGATTTACGGTCTCGAGTGATAAAATCTTACCCGGGGCGCGGGCAACGGCGGCACGTGTCTGCATCAATCTATCCTTCTTTAAAGGCGCTTAACGGATAACCCTGGGCGTACAGCAGCGACGTTAAGTCTGTGTGTTCAATTTTATTCAACACCTGCTCGGCTACCACCGGTTTGGCATAATAGGCGATACCCAACCCTGCCTCTTTCAGCATTGGAAGGTCATTGGCGCCATCACCCACGGCGAGCGTGGCGGATAGTTTGATCCCGCGTTTTTCAGCCAGTTCGTTCAGTGTTGCAACTTTGGAATCACGGTCCAAAATCGGCTCAGCCACTTCGCCCGTTAGGTGGGAGCCGTTATCCAGCAGCGTATTCGCCCGGTGAATATCAAACCCCAGCTCGGCTGCCACCCGCGCGGTAAAAAATGTAAAGCCGCCGGAAACCAGCGCTGTGGTGGCACCGTAGGCGCGCATGGTGGCAACCAGTGTGCGGGCGCCGGGGCAAAATTCGGTCTGGCTCCAGGTGCGCTCCAAGGCGGCAATATCCAGCCCTTTCAGCATCCCCACCCGCTCTCGCAAGGCGGTCGGGAAATCGATCTCGCCATTCATCGCCCGCTTGGTAATTTCGGCAATTTTGTCCTTTAGTCCGGCATAGGCGGCCAATTCGTCCAAAGTCTCACTGGTCACGATGGTACTGTCCATATCCGCCAGCAGCAGCGCCTTGCGGCGGCCTCTAAACCGGGTGATGAACACGTCGGTAGCCTTATGGCCCAACACCAGCTTCAACTGCGCAATATCAGGCAGTTTTTTCACAATGAACTCGGCTGCGACCTCGGGGGCCAGCCAGGTGAGATGCTGGCCGCCACAAAAATCCTTGGCGTGCATGGCAGCGTGTGGGGTGAGGGGGCCGGCTTGCGGGTTGGCGACGAGAATGACGATATAGGACATGATGCAGACTGGTAGGACAGAGACGCACAGCGGCGCAAGGCGCAGGCTGGTGATTGTGGCAGGACCCACCGCCAGCGGGAAATCCGCGTTGGCGATGGAACTGGCACAGCGGCTGGGCGGCACCATCATCAATGCTGATGCCATGCAATGCTACCGGGAGCTGCGTATTATAACGGCGCGTCCGAGCTTTGCCGATGAGGCGGCGATACCGCATGCGCTCTACGGTGTGCGGGCGGCAGCCGAACCCGCCAATGCGGCTTGGTGGCGGGAGGCGGCTCTGGCGGTGATAGGCAGTGTCGAATGCCCTATTTTATGTGGTGGCACGGGCATGTATCTGGCGGCTTTGCTGAATGGCATCGCTGAAGTCCCGGCGTTCGATGCTTCAGCGCGTGAGGAAGCTCGGCGGCTGGTGGCCGAAATCGGTGCTCCCGCTTTGCACGCTAGGCTGATGGCGGTGGACCCCGGCACGGCCAGCA
>NCFD01000174.1:0-1721 GCA_002281005.1 Acidocella sp. 35-58-6
GTGCGCGGCAAAGCCCGCCGTAACACCGAAACTTACGCTGCCCAAAATAAGGTGGCGCTGATCAAGCTGGAAACCCTGTACGACGCCAAAGCCTATTATAGCCAATAACACGCAGACCAACGCGTGAGGAGTACCCTCGAGTGAACCATTTACGTGACGACGCTGGATTAGCCTCAAAACTTCGCGGAGCAACCTGCGGGAGCTCATGCGGTGATGGCGAGGGCAGTGTGCAAGTCGCGCTCGACCCAAGCTTGCAAATCAACGGCGCCAAAGTTTTTGCGGTGTATGGTAAAGGCGGCATTGGCAAAAGCACCACGTCCTCCAACCTCTCCGCTGCATTCTCAAAAATTGGTAAGCGGGTTTTGCAGATCGGCTGCGACCCCAAGCATGATTCTACGTTCACCCTCACCAAGCGCCTAGTCCCTACCGTCATCGATGCGTTGGAAGCGGTGGATTTTCATCCCGAGGAATTGCGGATCGAGGATTTCGTGTACGAAGGCTATGGCGGCGTGATGTGCGTGGAGGCCGGCGGGCCACCAGCGGGCACCGGATGTGGCGGTTATGTTGTCGGGCAAACTGTAAAACTTCTTAAAGAACATCATTTGCTTGAAGACTCGGATGTCGTGATTTTTGATGTGCTGGGCGACGTGGTTTGCGGAGGTTTTGCGGCACCGCTGCAGCATGCCGAACGCGCCATCATCATCACCGCCAATGATTTTGATTCCATCTTTGCGATGAACCGGATTGTAGCCGCAATTGGTGCCAAGGCCAAAAACTATAATGTCCGTCTAGGTGGCGTCATTGCCAACCGCTCAGCGGCCACTGACCAGCTTGATAAATATAACAATGCTACCGGCCTCTCCACCCTGGCCCGTTTCCCTGATCTCGATATCATCCGCCAAAGCCGTTTGAAAAAATCTGTCCTGTTCGAAATGGAAGATTCACCTGCATTGCGGGCAGTGCAAGCTGAATATTTGCAACTGGCAGAATCACTCTGGGCCGGCGTCGCCCCCTTGGCTGCGGTAGCGCTGAAAGACCGCGAAATCTTCGATCTGCTGGGATTTGAATAATGAGCATCGCCAGCTACCAGCAACGCCGTAACGAGATCGAAACCTATTTCGACCGCACCGCCATGGCCGCCTGGGCGACCCTCACATCCACCGCACCGGTTGGTAAAATCCGTGCTACAGTGCGGGCCGGACGCGATAATATGCGCAACACGCTACTATCATGGTTGCCCGCTGATATGTCTGGCATGCGGTTGCTCGATGCCGGATGCGGCACCGGTGCGCTGGCCTTGCAAGCTGCCGCACGGGGGGCCGATGTTGTGGCAATCGACCTCTCGCCACAGCTCATGAGCATTGCTGCCGAACGGGCCGCCGCTGCATCGCATGCCACGAAAATTACCTTCCATGCGGGGGATATGCTGGACAAAAACTACGGCCGCTTTGACTATGCGGTGATGATGGATTCGATCATCCATTACAACGAGGATGATGCCATCAATGCGTTAGGCCAGCTCGCTGGTCGCGTCGATACCGCTATATTATTTACCTTCGCGCCACGCACAGCATTGCTTGGCACGATGTTGAGCGTTGGTAAAATTATGCCACGCGGTGACCGCTCGCCCGCGATTATTCCTCAAAGTGAAACCAGATTGCGGCGCGAAATCGCATTGCGTCCAGCTTTTGCCCGCTTCAATGTTGGGCGGACATCGCGCA
>NCFD01000174.1:1732-5845 GCA_002281005.1 Acidocella sp. 35-58-6
GCGCATTACGTCTGGTTTCTATTTCAGTCAGGCGATGGAGATCACCTCATGCTGACGCCCAAGAAAATCCTGAATCCAACAGGGCGCGTCAACGAATTTTGGCGTAAAATGAACAAGGGTATGTTGCCATTTGCTGACGTGGCAACACCTGAACTACCCCTGTCACGGCTGTTGCGGCTAGCACTTTTTCAACTCACCGTCGGGCTTTCGGCAGCCCTTATCATTGGCACACTTAACCGCGTGATGATTGTCGAGCTCCATCTGGCGGCCTGGCTGGTTTCCCTGATGATTTCATTACCGCTGGTGCTGGCACCTGCACGGGCTTTCATCGGTTATAAGTCAGACCAACATCAATCGTCATTTGGCTGGAAGCGTCTGCCATATATTTGGTTCGGCACCATGATGCAGTTTGGTGGCCTTGCCATCATGCCATTTGCCCTCATCGTGCTCTCGGGTGACAGTCACGCGCCGCATTTTGTTGGCCCCTTGGCGGCGGCATTGGCATTTTTATTGGTGGGTGCGGGCATGCACACCACCCAGACCGCTGGCCTAGCCCTGGCTACCGACATGGCCCCTGAGGCCGCGCGCCCCCGCGTGGTAGGCATGTTGTGCGTCATGCTGCTCGCCGGCATCATGGCCGGTGCTCTGGGCTACGGTGCATTGCTGCATCATTTCAGCGAATTGCGTTTGATCCAGGTGGTGCAAGGCTCGGCCGTGCTGACCATGTTGCTGAACGGCTTTGCACTATGGAAGCAGGAACCACGCCGCGCCTCCACATTGGCGCCACAAACGGCTCGGCCTGAATTGCGCGAAGCGCTCACGGTATTTCTGGCGCAGCCAAAATCCCTGCGCCGTCTGGTCACAATCGGCCTCGGTACCATGGGGCTTTCAATGCAGGATATTCTGCTGGAGCCCTACGGAGGGCAAATTCTACATCTCACGGTTGGCCAGACAACCTCTCTCACGGCAGCACTGGCCGGTGGTGGTCTCTCTGGTTTGGCATTTGCTAAATATCGCCTAAGCGCTGGCGCTGACCCTTACCGCATCGCCGCCCTTGGCCTGCTAGTCGGTCTCGGGGCATTTGCGGCGGTATTGTTCTCAGCACCGCTGGCTGCACCAGCGTTATTTGCCATCGGGGTCTATGCCATCGGTGCCGCCGGCGGCTTGTTCCTGGTCGGCACCTTGTCAGACGCCATGGGCCGGGCGGTCGATGGCATGAGCGGCCTCGCACTTGGAACCTGGGGTTCCGTGCAGGCTGTGTCAGCCGGTTTAGCCATCGCGCTGGGCGGATTTTTGCGCGACATGGTCGGCGGCAATTCGGCGTCAGGGTATGACGCTGTTTACCTAACCGAGATTGCCTTACTATTTATCACCCTCATCGCCCTCGGCCCGCTGGTTCGCCGCCGGACCGCAGCAACGCTCAATCTTTTAAACCCTGCCTTGAAAATTTGAAACGAGGATCGTCATGCATACCGCAAATGCCATCACGCCTTACATCGATGTTTCGCAACTTACCCTGTACGCCTTCTGGATTTTCTTTGCAGGGCTGGTCATTTACCTAACCCTGGAGAGCAAACGTGAAGGCTTCCCGCTGATCACCAGCAAACCGGGTGAACGCTCCGACGGCATTTTGCCATTACCAAAGCCCAAAACCTTCATTCTGCATGACGGCACCACACGGTCTTTCCCGTGGGCTGAACCACTGGAAGTGCTGAATCTGCGCCAAACCTCAAACTTCGAAGGTGCGACCTGGGAGCCTTTGGGCAACCCAATGCTCGATGCCGTCGGTCCAGCCAGTTACACACAACGCGCCGATGTTCCCGAACTCACCTTTGAGGGCCACCTCCGCACCGTGCCGATGCGCCTTGCGGAAGGTTATTCCGTCGCCACCGAGGACCCAGACCCGCGCGGCTTCAACGTGATGGCAGCAGACGGCGAAATTGCTGGCTTCGTTAGCGATATCTGGGTGGACCGTGCCTGCTGCCAAGCCCGCTGGCTTGAAGTCACACTGCCCGATGAAATGGCTCGCCATGTGCTGGTGCCAATGGAACTGGCACGAGTTTGCGCAGGCGCACGCGGCGGCATTGTTAAAGTAGCAAGCATCACCGCCGCCCAATTCTCCACCGCACCGGTGCCAGCCAGCCCTGAAAGCATTACTGCCCGCGAGGAAGACCGTATCTCGGCGTATTTCGCCAGCGGCCATTTATATGCCATGCCAAGCCGGATGGAGCCGCTGCTATGAGCCGCTTCAAAGGTAAACTGAATGGCGGCTTGCCCGAAAAACTGCCCGAGGGCGAGTGCATTCTTTGGCAGGGTGCACCTGACTGGCGCTCTCTGGCGCGGCGGGCTTTCCGCACCAATATTGTGGGGATCTATTTCGCGGTGCTGATTATATGGCGGATCGGCGGCTCCCTGATGGCAGGTCATACGCTGGGCTATGCTCTCGCATCAGGTCTCTCGAGTATCGCCCTGGGAACCACCGTCATTGGAATTTTCTGCATGCTGTCCTGGTTGATGGCACGCTCAACCACCTATACCATCACCAACCGGCGGGTTGTCATCACCTACGGAATTGCCCTGCCTAAATCGGTCAACTTGCCGTTCTCGCGTATCGATGCCGCAGACTTTCGCACACATGCGGAAGGCACCGGCGACATTGCGTTGAAACTACCCGCCGCCACCCGGCTCTCCTATTTGCTGCTATGGCCGCATGTCCATGCGGGAGTTGGCGGTAAAACCGAACCTGTATTGCGTTGCATTGAAAAACCCGCGTTGGTGGCTGAAATCCTGGCCACTGGTCTGGGCAACAGCATCGCCACCACCGAACGCGCGACTATCATTGCGCAGCCAACACCCGCTGATCTGGCAGGCATCAGGGCCCAAGCCGCATGAGCGCGACCACTACAGCGCCGTTTCCACGCCTGCAACTGGCAGCCGTCACAACGGTGCTGGCCTTGGTGTTGGTGGCTGCTGCTACCGCGCGCTTCACAGGCTTTGCAACATCGCAGGTCAGCCCTCCATCAATCACCGCCACAACCGATATCACCTTCACTGACATGGCTGACGGCAGCGTTACCATTCGCAATGCGGCGTCAGGCCGTATCGTTACTTCAATTCCCGCCCGCGCCGGTGGTTTTATTCGCTCTACCATGCGGGTGCTCGCCACTGAGAGATTGCACGCAGGCATCGGCCAAGCGCAGCCATTCCGGTTAATCCAACTTCAAAATGGCACCTTCGAACTGAGCGATCCGGCCACTGGCCAGACTCTAGACCTAGTGGCTTTTGGTCCCACCAACGAAGCCGAGTTTGCCAATATATTCTTTGCCAGCGAGGCCCAGAAATGAGCAGCCCCTATCAAATCATCGATGTGTTGTGTTCGATCGATATCGAACAGACACCCTATAGCCTGCATGCCCATGCGATACCTGAAAATATTGAGATCGGGCCAGGTGACACTATTATCGTCCATGATGCACCCACCAATATCGCCTTCGGCGAATGCTATACCGGTGAACGCCGCGCCACACTCTATCGCGCCAGCGCCCTGCAACGGTTATGGACTGAACTTACCTCAATTTTCGATATCGGCGAGCTCTATGAGGTTGGCTTTAATCCTGTCGCCGAGGCTGCATGTTTCTCAAGCTTGAAAGTCTGAAGCCATGAACGAAATTGTTGCCCCCAATGAGCAAACCAAACTCGCCCAGACGAGCACGGTGCTGAGCCCGCGTTTTTACACCACCAACTTTGAAGCACTCGAAGCGATTGATGTCTCCTCGGTGCGCGAGAAATGGGATGCCCTGCTCGCGGAATTCAAGGCCGACCCCAATAAGGGTCATTTTATTCGCAACGAGGAGTTTGATGTCGATCTCACCTTGTTGCCGCCTGATTTGCGCGCTGAATTACTGGATTTTCTGGTCAGTTCTGTCACCGCGGAGTTCTCTGGCTGCGTGCTGTATGCGGAAATTCGCAAGCGGGTGAAAAACCCTGACCTCAAAGCCCTGTTTGCCTATATGAGCCGCGATGAAGCCCGCCATGCCGGTTTCATCAATGACACGCTTAAAGACTTCAATATGAAGGTGGATCTGGGGTTTTTAACCAAAGCCAAAAAATACC
>NCFD01000175.1 GCA_002281005.1 Acidocella sp. 35-58-6
GTCGCCCGGACGAACGCGCAGGCAGCCGCCACCTTAGGTCCCATTGAGCCCGCCGCAAAAGACGGTGCATAACCGTCCATCGTCACTGGATCTGCGGTGGTGATCAAACGCTGGGCTTTGCTGCCATAATCCAAATATACACCAGGCACATCACTCAGCATGATGAACATATCAGCGCCAACCTGTTCGGCCAGAAGCGCACTGGTAGCGTCTTTGTCGATCACGGCTTCGATGCCCGCCAATTTTCCGTCTTCCAGCCGGCGCACGGGGATACCGCCACCGCCACCGCAGATGATTATTGCCCCGGTGTCGATGAGTCGCTTGATGGACGCGATTTCAACAATTTCCATAGGGTTTGGGGACGCGACAACACGCCGCCAAAATTTACCATCGGGTTGAACTGACCAATGGTTTTGGTTTGCGAGGTGTTTGGCCGTGGCCTCGTCATATACCGGACCGATCGGCTTATTTGGCGCTTTGAACGCTTTGTCATCGGAATCGACAAGGACCTGAGTGAGCAGCGTGACGACAATGGCGCCTTCCGGAAGCGCATTGCGCAGCGCCAGTTCAATCGTGTAGCCGATCCAGCCTTCGCTCTCGGCATCGAGGACGTCCAGCGGCATCGTAGATTCAGGCGGCCCGGCGGCCGATTGCAAAGCCAGCAAACCCACTTGCGGGCCGTTGCCGTGGGTGATTATGATATGGTGGCCGGCAAAAACCTCATGCGCCAGTAACCCGGCCGCGATTTCGATGCTTGCCTGCTGGGAAGCCGTAGACAAGGCCTCGCCGCGACGAAGCAGTGCATTGCCGCCAAGTGCAACCAGGATACGCATGTCTTCAGCCCAGCGTGGCGATGAGGATCGCCTTGATTGTGTGCATCCGATTTTCGGCTTGGTCAAACACAATGGAGGCTGAGGATTCGAAAACCTCATCGGTGACTTCCATGGATGNNCACCAAATCGCTGCGCTATATCCTTGCCCATTGTGGTCTCCGCGTTGTGAAAGGCGGGCAGGCAATGCATAAATTTGGTGAGCGGATTGTCAGTTGCAGCAACGAGCGCCGCGTTCACCTGGTAAGGTTTCAGGAGCTCGATGCGATCTGCCCACAGAGCCTGATCTTCGCCCATCGATAGCCAAACATCCGTATAGATAAAATCCGCGTCGGCGACCGCCTTTCTTGGGTTGGTTTCGAAGATTACCTTGGCCCCTGTAGTTTGAGAGATCGTCGCAAGGTGTTCAATAAAGTTGTCACCCGGATGCAGGGATGAGGGTGCGCCGATGGAAAGGGCCATTCCCATTTTTGCAGCCCCTACAGCAAGAGACTTTGCCATGTTATTGCGGCCATCGCCCATAAAGGCGAAGCGGATATCAGAGAGGTGCTTATGCGTGTGTTCACGCATGGTCATGAAATCGGCCAGAATCTGGGTTGGGTGGGAATCCTCGGTCAGGCCGTTATAGACTGGCACGCCAGCATATTTGCCGAGTGTCACCACGTCGCTTTGCGCGAACCCGCGGAATTCAATGGCGTCGAACATGCGGCCCAGCACGCGCGCGGTGTCTTTTACAGTCTCGGACTGGCCTATATGGCTGCCACTTGGGCCCATATAAGTGACATGCGCGCCCTGATCATGTGCCGCGACCTCGAAACCACTGCGGGTGCGCGTCGAATCTTTTTCGAAGATCAGGGCGATGTTTTTGCCGTGCAGCTTCGGCTCTTCGAAACCCCCACGCTTCGCGGCTTTCAGGTCCTTCGCCAAATCCAGCAAAAACTGAATTTCGGCCGGCGCGAAATCGTCCAGCGCCAGAATGCTTTTGCCGCGCAGATTGCTTGCCATCAAATGGCGTCCCGGCTGATCGGGCAACTCATGCAATGCCCGCCGCCACGACCACGGCCAAGTTCAGACCCATCGATTGTGATGACCTCGATCCCGGCTTTGCGCAGCAATGTATTGGTATACACATTGCGGTCGTAGCCAATGACAACACCTGGCATGACCGCTAAGACGTTGTTGCCGTCATCCCATTGCTCACGCTCGGCCTCGAAGGCGTCCCCCCCCGTGGCGACTGTCCGCAGGTGCGGTATGCCGATGGCATCCGCGACAACGTCCACAAAGCAGCGCGTCTCCGCGATAACGATAACGCCAGCGCCATCGTCAGACGGATAGAGCGAGAAAGGCTTTATGTGATCGACCACGGCGGGGAAAATGGTAACCAGGTCGCGGTCACAAAAGGAGAATACGGTATCGAGGTGCATGTTGCTTCGCTCGCGCGGCATTTGCCCGGCGATAACTCGTTTGGCTGCACCGTGGCGGAACAGGCGCAGCGCGTATTCGGTGACGGTCTGCGGCGTTGAGCGCTCGCCCATACCGATGAGGACAACCCCATTCGCCAGCATCATCACATCGCCGCCTTCCACACTCATATCGCCGAGATGTTCCTCAGATGCATCGAGATAGCGCGTGAAATCGGCATTCTTGAAACGCGGGTGGAATTGATACATCGCCGATAGATTGGTCGCCTCTGGGCGCCGCGCCGGCCAGTACATCGGGTTGATGAACACACCTTTGCCTACCCAGCATGAACTGTCGCGGGTAAAAAGCTGGTTGGGTAGTGGCGGCAGGATGAATTCCTGCGGTTCGCGGGTAATTGCGAACAGCCCATGCGGCGCGAACGGTAATTCGGCCCGCGCAATGCCACCGACGAGATATGTGGCAAGTTGCACGGCGGACATCTCGTCCAGCCAGGCCCGGACCTCTCCGGACGTGCCATGCCCGAGATGTGTGACATCTGCCCGCCGGTCCAGTAGCCAGGTCCGGGCTTCGGGGATGGCCATCGTTTCAGCGAGCATCGCGCCAAATTCATGGACAATCACATTGCGGTCGCGCAGTGTATCGACGAACGCATCGTGTTCCTGCCGGGCTTCTTTCACCCAGATGACATCGTCGAAGAGGAGATCATGGCAATTCCCGGGAGTCAGTCTGTTAAGACTTAAATCGGGGCGATGAACTAAAACTTCACGCAATGCGCCGACTTCTGAGTACACGCCGAGCTGCGTTACGACGACATGGGTATCCATAATCTAATTCCTTATTCGTTGATTTTATCGGGTTCTTGCACAACATAGGTATGGAACCGAATGACGCCGTCGGCACCGGTTTCACGGAAAATCCCTTGAATTTCGCTATCGAACCCGGGGAATAGGTTGGCAGCCTCTTCGAACATCAGCAGATAATCGAGCATCGGTTGGGCGCGGGTATCGTAGCGTTCGCCAGGAACGATGACGCCAATACCTGGCGGGTAAACCAAAGCCAATGTCGCGGCGATACGGTCCTTGATTTCCGTGATAGGAAGATAATCGACCTCATCGCGGATGAAACACTGTGTCGCCGCTTGAGGTGTCATCGCCATGGCAGGGAAATGCTCCGGCCGGAACTGCTCGCGCTGCAGATCGCGAACATGGTGATCACGATAGAAGTCATGCATATGCTGACAAAGATCGTAGAGCCCAACATCGGCATACCTGGCGCCGTAACGCGCTGCGAAGCTGGGAATGACGTGAGACAGCTTGACGTTTTCATCGTGGAGGTTCTTGAAACTCACGAGTGCGCTGAGAAGGGTACCTGCTTTGCCTTCCTCCATCCCTGGTGTCAGCAGAAACAAGATACTGTTGAGATCATTTTTCTCCGGCACGATTCTATTCTCTCGCAGGTATTCGGCGAGTATGGCTGCCGGAATGCCGTGTGCCTCGTATTCGCGCGTGGCGCGGGAAAGACCCGGGGTAAGAAGTGTCAGCTTATTTGGGTCCGTCATGGCATAGCCGGTTTCAAGATGCGTAAAGCCGTGCCAGTTACGGCCCGGCGCGAATTCCCAGCATTTGGGGTCTGCGGCTAGCCGGTCCGTCGGAAGATGCTCCCACCGGACCCATTTTAACTCATCGTCCTGATCACCGCATTTCACATAGTCTGGCACAAAGGGGTCAAAAAACCATTTGCCTCGGTCCGTTATGCTCTCCGCGACGAATTCGTGATACAGCCCGCGTAGTTTTTTGCGAATTTCGATCCCCAGCCGGATGGTATCATCCCAGAGGACCTCGCCGGACCGACCTTTCATCATCTGCGCGCCAACATCGAGCGAGGCGAAGAGGGGATAAAATGGCGATGTCGAAACATGGAGCATGAAGGTTTCATTGAACCTCTTATGCGTCACATGCCGTTTTTGCCTGGTGGCATGTGCATCCTTGACGTGAATTTGCGAGGCCTGAGAAAAACCCGCGAGTTGCTTATGGGTTGATTGAGTTGCGATGATCCCGGCCTCATCTGGGCCAAGGTCTTTTAATCCCATGGCAAACCGCCCTGCGAATAACGGGTGGAATTTCATAAATCCAGCCCAGGCTTCGTCGAACAGTATATAATCGCAAAGCGGGCTGAGTTTCTCGAAAATCATCCCTGCGTCGTAGATGGTGCCGTCATATGAGCATTGCTGGATGATCGCGACACGGAAGGGTTTTTTGCGCTGCCAGGCTTTGGCGTCCGTAATGAGCGGATGAACACGGATTTTCTCACGGATGGCCGCCTCGTCAAGTGCGTCATAGTCGATCGGGCCAATCAGGCCATGCATATTCCGGTCGGTCTCCAAATAGACAGGGATGCCGCCAGCAAGCACTAAAGCGCCATGATGGTTTGATTTGTGATTGTTGCGGTCAAACAGCACGAGGTCACCCTGCGCGACCACCGCGCCCAACGCGATTTTATTTGACGTCGAAGTGCCGTTCAAAACGAAATACGTACGATCAGCACCGAAAATTTTCGCAGCCTCCTTTTGTGCCCGCAGAGCCGGGCCTTCGTGAACCAGGAGATCACCGAGTTCAACAACAGAGTTGTCGAGGTCGTTCCTGAAAATCGGTTCACCGAGATGTTCGACGAACAAACGTCCGATGGGGCTCTTCCAATAGAAGATTCCGCCATTATGGCCCGGGCAGGTCCAGACCTGGTTGCCTTCATCCGAATAGTCCACCATTGCGCCGAAAAAAGGTGTTTTGAGCGTCTCTGCGTATGTCTTCAGAT
>NCFD01000176.1 GCA_002281005.1 Acidocella sp. 35-58-6
CCCTCGCTTTTGCGCCGCAATATGGCTATGCGGGCAGCGAAACTAGCAGGTTGCCCTTAAAAATGTCCGTTCTAAATATCCGTAACGTCGCCATCATCGCCCACGTCGATCATGGCAAAACCACCCTTGTTGACCAGTTGCTGCGTCAGTCCGGCGCGTTTGCCGCCCATCAGGCGCTGACCGAGCGCGCGCTTGACCGCAACGACCTCGAAAAAGAGCGTGGCATCACCATTCTGGCGAAGGTCGCTTCAGTGGTGTGGAACGACACCCGCATCAACATCGTCGACACCCCTGGCCACGCCGATTTTGGCGGTGAGGTCGAGCGGATTTTGAACATGGTGGATGGCGCGGTGATTTTGGTGGACGCCGCCGAAGGCGTCCTGCCGCAGACCAAATTCGTGCTGGGCAAGGCCCTCGCGCAGGGCCTACGCCCGATCGTGGTGGTCAATAAAATCGACCGCCAGGACGCCCGCCCGGATGACGTGCACAACGAAATTTTCGATTTGTTCGCAGCCCTTGGCGCGTCCGACGAGCAGCTTGATTTCCCGATGCTGTTTGCCTCGGGCCGGCAAGGCTGGGCGGTCAAGGAACTCACCGACGAGCGCACTAATTTGAACCCGCTGTTTGATTTGATCCTGAGCCATGTTCCGGCCCCTGACCTTGACCCAACCGCGCCGTTCGGCATGGTGGCCTCGATTTTGGAATCCGACACTTTCCTGGGCCGTGTGCTGACAGGCCGTGTCGAACAAGGCCGCGCCACGTTGAACATGCCGGTAAAAGTGTACCGTCTGGATGGCACCGTGGTGGAAACCGGGCGCCTGACCAAATTGCTCTCCTTCCGTGGTTTGGAGCGCGTGGCGGTGGATGAAGTCTCGGCGGGTGATATCATTGCCGTGGCAGGCCTGACCGATGCCACCGTGCCGGAAACCATCGGCTCACCGGACCTGCCCGGCCCGCTGCCCGCCACCCCGATCGACCCGCCGACTTTGGCGATGACCTTCCGCATCAATGACGGCCCGCTGGCCGGCCGCGAAGGCAAAAAAGTCACCTCGCGCCAGATCCGTGACCGTTTGTACCGTGAAGCCGAGGGCAACGTCGCCATTCATGTGCAGGATTCCACCGAAACCGACGCGTTTGAAGTCTCGGGCCGCGGCGAATTGCAGCTTGGCGTGTTGATCGAGCAAATGCGCCGTGAAGGCTTTGAACTGACCATCGGCCGCCCAAAAGTGCTGACCCGCAAGAACCCGGAAACTGGTGAGCGCGAGGAGCCGTATGAAGATACCCTCATCGACGTTGATGAGCCGTTTGCCGGTGTGGTGGTCGAGAAAATGTCGCGTCGTAAGGGCGAGTTGCAAGACATCCGCCCCTCCGGCGGTGGTAAGCAGCGTTTGACGTTTCGTATCCCGTCGCGCGGCTTGATTGGGTATCATGGTGAATTCCTCACCGACACCCGCGGCTCGGGCGTGATGAACCGTTTATTCGCGGGCTATGGCCCCTGGAAAGGCGCGATTGAAGGCCGCCGCAATGGCGCGTTGATTTCTTCGGAAGACGGCGAGGCCGTGCAATATGCATTGTTCGCCTTGCAGGAACGCGGCGTGATGTTCGTGAACCCCGGTGAAAAGGTTTACGTGGGTATGATCCTGGGTGAGCATAGCCGCGAGAACGACCTCGACATCAACCCGGTGAAAGAAAAGAAGCTCACCAACATCCGCGCCGCCGGTAAGGACGAAGCCTTGCTATTGGTGCCGCCCCGCCGGATGACCCTCGAGCAGGCGATTGCCTATGTTGAGGATGACGAGCTGGTGGAAGTGACCCCTGGTGCGATCCGTTTGCGTAAGAAGCACCTGGACCCCAACGCGCGTAAACGCGCCGATAAAAAGTCCGACGACGCAGCTTAACGATTCGTTATGAATGGCGGTTTAGGCCGCCTTTCATCAGATATTCATTGCGTAACCGGTGTTTGTCAGGCAACCTTGGTGCATCAATAAGCGCCAGGGGGTGAGGCAATGCATGGATGTTATTTTGGACATCGTGGGAGCCGGTTGGCTCTTGGGTTGCTGATTTTGGGTCTGAGCAGTGGTGCGGCTGGGGCTTCGACACTACCCGACCGGCGCGCCGGATTCTGGCAGACCACCATGACGCCAACCATGCACATGACGGTTAACGGCCAGGTGATGGACCGCACCGGGCAGACAATGGTGACAGCGCTATGCACCGACCCCGCGACGGAAGCGCTGGAGCGTAAAAAACTAATGTCCGGCGGCTGTATGCAGAGCGATTTCGTTGCCGATGGCAACGCCTATGACATTCACGGCTCCTGCCCTGGCCCGCATGGCGCGGCGATGGTGAGCCAAGGTAAAATTACGGTGGATAGTGATACGCAGACCGAAGTGGATTTCACCATGACCGGTTCCGGCATGACCATTCACATGGTCGGGCAATCCAAATGGCTGGGGGCTTGCCCGGCCGGGGTGGCGCCGGGCGATATGGGCATGATGCAGAACGGCACATTCGTGAAAACCGGCAATGTTCAGAACGGTGCCAGTAAACCTTAAGGCAGAGGGAGGTCAGTTCATGCAGCGGCAAAATATTAGGCGGTGTTTATGGGGGGTTACAGCAATGGTGGCGGCTGCAGCATTGTTCAGCACAGCAGCACGCGCCGACAGCAGTTTCCCGCCCCGCAAGCCCGGCTGGTGGCAGACCACCATGGTGATGACCATGAACACGAAGGGGCAGCCGCCTGATAACGACACCACGCCGTTTATCTCATTGATGTGCAGCGACGCCGCGACCGATGCGATCACCATGAAACAGATGGCAGGCGACACTGGCAAATGCCTGGCTTTTGATATTACAAAATCCGGCGATACCTACACGGTCACTGGCTCCTGCCCGGATCCGATGGGGGGTAATGGCGTGATGACCACGCATGGCACGATGGTTTTTCAGGGCGATACCCAGATTCACATTGTGTCCGACACGGTGTCGCCGACCATGTCCGGCCATATAACTGGCGATTCGAAGTGGCTGGGGGCTTGCCCGGCGGGGGTTAAGCCTGGCGATTTCGGCACCATGCAGAACGGTGTTTTCAGTAAACAGGGGAATGTTTTAGACAAACCATAGCCAATGCCATTGAGGGCTAAAGTTTTGTGGCGTTGCTGATGGTGTGCGGGGGTGACGGCGCAGGCTCGCAAGGTATTGCCGCCATGTAAGGCCGGGTTACGGGGCGTCACTCTGGCCATGCTGATGCAGTGGGCCGATAGACTCCCGATACCGCTGAGACGCCGGTTATCGCCGCGATGGGGGCCGGATGGTGGACGGTGTTTTCAAAAAATTGACAAATGTAAACGACGTGCCAAAGACCCCCTAAGCGATAAGGGGACTCGACATGCGTTGTGTTGTGCTTTGTAACAAAATTAGTCGTTTTATTTTAGCAACGTTTGTTTTGGGGATTACAACACTGGCCGCCCATGAAGCACGGGCCGCTACCTTGCCGTTGCGTCAGGCGGGGATGTGGCAAAGCAGCACGGTGGTAACCCTGGCTGATGGCAAAAAATACCGTGATGGGGCACCAATCGTGACGGTAAGCTGTGTTGATCCCTCGACGGATTTGAAATTTTTCACATTCGAGGGCAGTTCCTGCACCAGCATGAATATTTCAGGCTCCGGCACGACCTATGACATCGACGGCGCCTGTAAGGATGAGGGCAAGCCGGTAAAGATCCACACCCAGATCAATTACGTTGATAGCGAGACCGTTGAGCTGGCGGGGAGCGTGACCAGTGCCACCGGGCCGGTGCGGTTGCAGGCTGAGATGAAGTTTCAGGGCCCTTGTTTGGCGGGTATGCAGCCGGGCGATGAGGGCGACATTGAAAACGGCCAGTTCGTGAAGGCTGATAATATCAATGACGCTGGCAACCAGTAGGTTGCGGTAACGGGGCACGCCGGGTGAGCGAGATCAAGCCGGGAATTTCGCTGAAAAATCTGGCGTTGATGACAATGCTGGGGTTCGCCTCCGGTCTGCCTTTGGCGCTCTCCGGCTTTACCTTGCGGATGTGGCTGTCCTCCGAGCA
>NCFD01000177.1 GCA_002281005.1 Acidocella sp. 35-58-6
CGGGGTTGCTCGGCGTTCCCTGTGATAGCGCGATCATTGTCAAAGCCACGCTCACCTACCCGGGCATTATGGGAATTATCCTCACCAACCGGCCCACGCTGACCCAAACCGTTTATACCCGCTGGCGCTACGCAAGCCCGCAAACTGAGCTGCAATGCGCCAGTACCGACACCGGATGCACCACGAGTTATGTGACCACCCAGCTTTGTAACAGTAGCAACACTTCAACAAATTAGCAGGAACGGTATTATGAAAACGCTCATAAAACGAATGTTCCATGACCGGCGTTCAGCCACCGCCATCGCGCTCGCCATCATGTTTGTGCCCCTAATGATCACAGCAGGTGCCGGCGTGGATTTTGCCCGCATCGCATCGGCGCGCGCCCTGCTGCAGGCCTCCGTCGATGCCGCAGCCGTCGCGGGCGCGGGTGCCTGGCAGACATCGGAATCCTACAGTTATGCCTCCAGTGTCGCCACTGCCGCTTTCAAAGGAACCTCGAGCCAGCTTTCAAATTTCGTGACCACATCAACACCCACCACCGGCCTCACCTGCACAGGTTCAGCCACCCAATGCGGTGGCAATGCGGGCTCCTCAACGTATGTCAGCACGGTCAGCACATATGGCTGCCCCAGTTCCGCGGAATATTGCGTTGTCGTAAAAGCCTCCGGAACATTGTCGAACTCGCTTCTGGGGTTCCTGATCCCCTCTGAGTTGCTCACCGCCACCAGCATCGCCACCACCGCCTTCCCCGCCCAGACGATCAACGGCAAAGACATCCCCCCCAGCCCCGGCTTCGGCTCGGCGGGCGATGTCAGCGGTATTTATGCTTACGCCGTGCCGATGTCGGGCACTGGCAGCAACGCCACACCTGATTATACCAAACTCCCGACGCCCAATTCAGCGTGCAGCAGTTACGCCACACTTGGCCCGTTGGCGCAGCTCGCGGAAACCGTGGGGTCAGCCGCCACCTGTAATTATTTGTTCATCGCGCTATCCACCAGCTCGGGCACTGCCGGGGCGGGCGGCTCCATCACACTACAACAAAATCAGCCCATCGCGTTTAATTTTGTGAACTACACGGGTGCCAACGGCTACCATTCCAGCAGCTACACCCAAACCTCGACCGATCTGGAAGTTTACACCAACGGCTCAAACACCCCAACCTATTATCCGAACGGCCAAACCATTACTACATCGCAATCAACAACTTACACCTATACGGTCTACGATTGCCGTGCAGACGCCCTGAATGGCAGCGGAACTTGCCCTGAAACCAAGCCCAACAAAACCTACACGCGCACCTACGGCACTGACGGAACGACCACGCAATGTTCTAAATATCAGTATTTCACCGGCTGCACGCAATACCAGACGGTGGTTGTCACCTCATCGGTGTCAAGCCAAACTGCCAGCCTAGCCGGTGAATGCCCCGACGAGACGCTCTATGGCTCACTCGACCCCATCAGCGTGGACTCTACAACCGGTAATAATCTGGTCGGCATCCCGGTCTCGGATAGTTTAAATGTGTACTCATCCGCTTACGAAGTGGTAGGCTACCCGCCCACCTACGAAACCAACCATGCACTAATTCCCTTCATTGCGCCTGCATCCTTGGCAAACAACTACACAGACTATCAGGGCAACACCTATACCGTGCGCGCTGTTTGCCCAAATTATAGTCTCTCCAACACCACCATCAGCGCACCGATCAGCAACACCTATGCCGCCGACACCGGATGGAACAACCTGAATATCTATTCCACCGCCTTCCCCGGACAGTCCTACTCAGATGGTTCCATCAACACCGCCCAGGATTCTACCGGCACCTATGGCACCGGCAGCATCTGGATGACCAACCATAGCGGCGACATCTATCCGCCCGGCATCGCCGGCTGTACGCCCGCCATTAGTGCCGAGGATGGCGGCGCCACCACCAACGCATCCGACCCCTGGTGGAACTGGAACAATAGCAATTCAGGTAATTGCGCCAACGAAAGCACCGCCAACCAGGCTTCCTATCTGACCTCGGGCCAGCCGACCAATAATAACTGCGCGCTGCTCATCCAGCCACTTGGTACCTCCCCACCGGTCAACAGCAAAAACCAGGCCCTGCTGCCCGATTATTATATTCTGGTCGAAACAAACTCAGGCACCATCGTTGCGATGGACCCGGTATGGGACGGCCAAAGCTTCACCGACCAGCTACCCGGCGTTATTACCAATAGCCTGGGCGGCAGCGATTATAACATAACGGTCAGCGGCGGCACGGTCACCAGCAACGACATCGCGCCGGTTTATAATTCCACCGGGCAAATTCAAAGCTACGGCTATACACCAACAGGGTCTGTGAACAGCTACGCGATCACGTCGGGCGCGTATGCGGGTGACAAAGCCGTCATCGAACCACCGGCCTATAGCAGCCATTACGACTTTAACCCGCCGCAGGATACGTCCCATCAATGCTACAACCCCCGCAACAATGGCAACGCCTCCGGCAGCGCGATCATTCAGGCGGGCGGCGGATCTTCCGTAACCTTTACCTCCACGGTCGATAACAATAACGGCTCAGCAGTCGACCCGGTGGCCAACCCGCAACTTGGCGCGATTCTATGCACCAGTTCCACGCCCGAAACCTACGCGCTGTACTGGAACGACCTCGGGACCTATGGGCTGGATGACCTTGGCTATTGGAATGCGGTGGTGGCGTTCACCTGCTCAGTGCCGCACTCATCCACAGCCTCCGGCGGCGGTCCGGCAACACTCTCGGGATAAGCCGCATCGCCGTAATCAGGTTAGAATGATGGGGAGCACCGGCACCCTGGTAGCGACGGACAGATTTGAACTGCCGACCAAGGGATTATGATTCCCCTGCTCTACCACTGAGCTACGCCGCCATACAGGGTGCCGCGCGGGGTAATCCGGCCCCGCCGCAAAGTCAACATCAACCGCTATCAATCCACAGCGCGGGAGCCGCGTACGGCTTTTATCCCCATCGTGCACTGGGCCGGGTTTCCACTGCCGGTTCATGTAATTTAGTGTTATTTTACAATGTACTATAGAATTTAGTTTATCTAAACTACCAACAAATCTGCCGCTGAATCCACAGACTTATCCACACCCTCGGCATAAAAACATTCGTTCAAACGCGCCATGATTTCGGGCCGGTCAGTGCCCACCGGAATCGGGGGATATATTTTAATCCGCAGCCGCCCCGGGTATTTATGAAAGGCATTGCGGCCCCAAAATAACCCAGAATCAGTTGCCGCGGGGATCACCGGCAAATGCAACGCATTGGCCACTGCCACCACGCCCGGCAGCAGGGCCCCCCTGGTTCCCGGCGGCACGCGCGTCCCTTCCGGGAAAATGACAATCTGCTTACCCGCCTGCGCCACCTTTTTACAATCCGCCACCAGCTTGCGGATCGACATCGCGCCGCCCGCACGGTCCACCGGCACAAACCCGGCTGGCACCAGCAACGGCCCCACCAACGGCTGTTTCAGCAATTCTTTTTTCAGCACATAAGCCATGTTGGGCAACAACAGCAGCCACACCAGCGTATCAAACGCTGACTGATGCTGGGCAGCGATCAGTGCGGGGCCTGAAACCGGCAAATTTTCCCGGCCAATAATCTCCACCTCAACCCCGCACACCACCCTCAGCGCCCAAATGGTAAAACGGGACCACATAATACCGGCCCCAATCACCTTGTGCGGTGCCACCAGCTTCAGCACGCGCCCATACACGCTCAGCAAGGCGCCGGTGCTATACATCATCAGGTTAAACACCGCCGAACTTAGAACCAGCATCACCGGCGCACTCCCAAAACTTCAAAAATCACCCCGGCAATTCCGGAACGTACCGCCAGATATTTTGTATATTCAGCCGCCAGCAGCCGCAATGTTGAAAGCGCCCATAATGTTTGCATCGCTGGTGGCCGCACCGGATAGCCAATCAGCGTTACCCCCGGCAAGTGCTGCTGCAACAGCCAGATCGCCCGCGGCATATGATAATCAGCGGTCACCACCAGCAGCGACTGCATGTGATGCAGCCGGGCCCAGGCC
>NCFD01000178.1 GCA_002281005.1 Acidocella sp. 35-58-6
AACGGCGCTTCAGCCACCACGCAGCCATTTTCAGCAATCAGCGCCTGCAATTTTTCGTTCTCGGGCGGGTAGGGGATGTCAATGCCGCCAGCGATAGCGGCGATGGTGCGCCCGGTGCTCATCGCGCCTTTATGGGCCGCAGCGTCAATGCCGCGTGCCAGCCCTGAAACCACGGTTAATTTTTGTTCCGCAAGGTCCGCCGCCAATGCCTCGGCCATCCGCATGCCATTGGCCGAGGCATTGCGGGCACCAACCACACCCACGCACCGGGTTGAGAGCAACGCCACATCCCCCAACACCGCCAATACCGGTGGCGCATCCGCCATATCAGCCAAAAATTCAGGATATTCCGGGGTATCGACAAATATAAACCTGCCGCCGATTTTGCTCAGTTGCGCCATCTCGCGCTCAACATCAGACCGGCTGGGAATTTTCGTTGCCGCCCGGCCACCGGCCTGCGCCAATGCGGGCAACGCTGCCAGAGCCTGTTCCACGTACCCAAACCGGGCCATCAACCGCCGATATGTCAGGGGGCCAACGCCTCCGGTCCGGATCAGCCGCAGCCGATCAAGGGAATCATTCAAGTCTTTTGGCCGATTTTTGGTTCCGTGCCGGCCTTAAGCCGCTCAATATTGGCGCGATGTTTCCAAAACACCAAAGCCCCAATGACCAACGCCAAAGCCGCCAGCCTGAAATGCCCCAGCACCACTGAGGCAAACGGCGCCACCGCGAATGCCATCAAAGCTGCGGTTGAGGACGTACGCATCAGGAACGCGGTCCCCAGCCACGTGGCGCAGGCAATCAACCCGACCGGAAACGACCCCGCCAGCAATACGCCGAGCCCAGTGGCAACACCTTTGCCACCCCTGAAGCCTAACCAAACCGGGAACAAATGCCCGAGAAACACCGCCAGCCCGACGCAATACGGGGCAATATCGCCAAACTGCCCGGCGATCAGCACCGCCAGATAACCCTTGAACCCATCCAGAAACAACGTCGCCGCTGCCAACTTTTTGTTGCCGGTGCGCAGCACATTGGTCGCACCAATATTGCCCGAGCCAATGGCGCGAATATCGCCCAAACCTGCCCATCGTGTGAGGATAAGGCCAAAAGGCACTGAACCTAAAAGATACCCCAAAATACTGAGGATAATGATTGTCATCCGAACACCCGCCGCCCGGCCTTCCAGGTGCCCAGCACCCGGCCTTCCAGGGCCCGGCCATCAAACGGTGTGTTCTGCGCCTTGCCGGGCAGTTTGCCGGCTTCCACCAGCCAGGAGCGCTCCGGGTGAAACAGGCATAAATCTGCCGCAGCACCTTTGCGCAGCACCCCGGCATCCAGCCCCAGCCATTTCGCGGGTTTTTCGGTCAATAATGCCAGCGCGTGCGTCATGCTCAATGTCCCCGCCTGCACCTGTGCCAAAGTCACCGCCAGCAAGGTTGCCAGCCCGGCACCACCCGATGACGCCTCAGCGAAGGGCAGACGCTTGTCATCGGCATCGCGCGGTTGATGGTCCGAGGCAATCGCATCAATGGTGCCATCCGCCAGTGCTGCCAAAATTCCTAGCCGGTCGGCTTCTGCCCTGAGAGGCGGTGAAAACTTCGCATAGGTGCGGAAATCGCCAATGGCAGTCTCATTTAAATCAAAATACGGCGGCGCGGTATCGCAGGTGATATGCAGCCCCTTATCCTTGGCCTGTCGGATCAACGCACAGGCTTCGGCGGTGGTGATGTGAGCAAAATGCACCGCCCCGCCGGTGAGTTCAGCCAGGCGGATATCACGCGCCACCATGATCGCTTCCGCCGCCGCCGGAATGCCGGGCAGCCCCATCATGGTCGCCCGCGCCCCGGTGGTTGCCGCCCCGCCGGCTGCCAGTTCAGGGTCTTCCGGGTGCTGCACAATCCGCGCCCCAAAGCCGCTGGCATAGGAGAGCGCGTTGCGCATCAGCCTGATCGAGGCCACCGCCTTGCGACCATCGGTGAAGGCCACCGCACCCTCGGCCTTCAGCAGCCCGTATTCCGCCAGTTCCTCGCCTTTGCAGCCGCGCGTGGCGGCAGCGTAGGGAATAAGCGAAACCGTGCCGATTTCCTCGCCCCGCGCCCGGATAAACCGCACCAGCGCCGGGTCATCGATCGCGGGCTTGGTATCGGGCAATACCGCAATGCTGGTAATGCCGCCCGCCGCCGCGGCCTGCGCCGCCGAGGCGATGGTCTCGCGGTACTCATAGCCCGGCTCCCCCAGCGAGGCCCGCATATCCACCAGCCCAGGGCATAAAATCGCGCCGTGCGCCTCAATGATCTCAGCCCCGTCCGGGTTGCCGAGCGAGGTACCAACATCGGCAATTTTGCCGTCCTGCACCAGTAATTCGCCGGCCACCAGCCCGTCCGGCGTCGCCAGCCGCACCTTGCGGATCAGGGTGATCATAGGCTCCCCCGCGCCAGCGTATCGAGCACTGCCATTCGCACCGCGACGCCCATTTCCACCTGTTCCTTGATCACCGAGCGCACCGCATCATCAGCCACCGCGCTATCAATCTCGACCCCGCGATTCATCGGCCCTGGGTGCATCACCAGCGCATCCGGCTTGGCATGAGCCAGCTTCTCGGCATTCAGCCCATAGAAGGCGAAAAACTCCCGCTCGCTCGGGATCAACCCCTTATTCATCCGCTCTTTTTGCAGCCGCAGCGCCATCACAATATCAGCCCCGGCCAGCCCCTCGGCCATGTCGTTATGCACGCTCACGCCCAGCGTGCCGATTTCCGACGGCATCAGGGTAGGGGGGCCAACAACCCGCACAAAATTCCCCATCATCGCCAACAGCAGCATGTTGGAACGTGCCACCCGCGAATGCGCGATGTCCCCGCAGATCGCAATCGTCAGCCCATCCAACCGGCCCTTGTTGCGCCTGATCGTCAGCGCATCTAGCAGCGCTTGCGTTGGGTGTTCATGCGTGCCGTCCCCGGCATTGATCACAGAGGCCTCTACCTTCTGCGCCAACAGGGCGGGCGCTCCCGACTGATTATGCCGCACCACCAGCAGATCGCAGTTCATGGCGTTCAGGGTCGCGGCGGTGTCCAGCAATGTCTCACCCTTGGTAACCGACGAGGTGGAGACCGACATATTAATCACATCCGCGCCCAGGCGTTTGCCGGCCAACTCAAAGCTGGTCCGGGTGCGGGTGGAGTCTTCAAAAAACAGGTTAATCAGGGTACGCCCGCGCAATAAATCACGCTGGGTTTTGCCGGACCGGTTCAATAAAACATAATTTTCCGCCAGATCGAGCAGTGACGTAATGGCGGGCGGGTTGAGACCCTGAATGCCCAGAAGGTGGCGGTTTGTCATTAAAACATGGTTAGACCACAAACTTCCCCGCGCTGGGAAGCCTCAGGATAAAAGTTATGTATATTGAAATAGTTAGCCCGCATGACGACATGCCACTCTGAAGATTGATCGGGAGTGTGATGCGTAAAATTATAGCTTTGGCGGCGTTATTTGGGGTATCCGGCTGTGCGCTTTTGCCGTTTGGCAACCCACCGCTGCCCAGCACACCGGCCACACCGGTATTCTTTCAGCCATTTTCCACCGCGTTGGACCCAGCAGCACTTCACACCATCGCCACCGCCGCGCAGGTGGCCGCTGAGGAACCCGACGCCAAAATCATCGTCGCCGGCGCTGCCGATAATACCGGGGACACCGCCGGTAACGAAGCTCTCTCGCGGACACGGGCAAAGGCTGTGGCTGATCAGCTTGTCACGGACGGCGTCGATAAAACCCGCATCACGGCGTACGGCATTGGCCAAACCGGCACGCTGGGGGACATGTCGCAATATAGCCGCCGGGTTCTTATCAAAATCGGTCATTAATCTCAGCAAACAGCTCTAAACAGCCCTCGGTTAACGCGCCGGGTGAAAGGTCTGAGACGCATGAATGTTCTCATTCTCGATGGTCACCCTGATTCCGGGCGGCTGCTCAGCGGGCTGTTGGATCATTATGAGCAAGCGCTGCCAGCCAACGCCAGA
>NCFD01000179.1 GCA_002281005.1 Acidocella sp. 35-58-6
ATCAAAACAAAAATGCTGCATCAGAGGCGGGAAATAGTTAATAATGCCTCGCGTTATGGTTGCATTTTAAGGAATTATAAATGAGTAATTTACAAACAGCCGCAGTTTCATTTGCCAAGCCACAAAGACGGGATCGGCTGCAAACCCTTGAAAGTTCGGGCTTAACCGCTCGGCTTGCTATCGACCCCGAGACCAAGGCAGACGCTTATGGGTTGCGGTATCTCAGCTACCTGTCGGGTGGTTACATTGACCCCACGCCGAGCGGACTGTTTCAAGACGCCGATGATGAAAAGCCCAACTGCCAGTCGGTTGTGATTTATAAGCACGCCCGCCCGGTGGCTTCGGTACGGCTTTGTGTTCTCGATTCGGATGATCATCGTGGCTACACGGAAATTCCCGCAAACCGGATTTTTCCGGAGGACGTGGAGGCGTTGCTGGCAAGTGTGGCAACGCCAGACCGGCCATCGAAAGCCACCGAGATCAACCGCTTGGTGCGGCACCCTGATTTCGCGACGGATGTTGAATTAGTGTTCGTTTTGTTCCGTTTTGTCTCCTTCATGGTTTTGAGGGAAGGCTCAGACATGATGCTATCGTGCGTGCGGCGGAACCATACCCCGTTCTACAAACGGCTAAATTTCCAAAACGTGGCGGGTCCGCGCAAATATGCGGGGGTAAAGTTTGAGACCAACCTGATGGCATGCCCGCAGCAGGATTACACTGCCAACCTGCAGAATTTTCCGATCGTTGATTCGCGTGCCTTGGAAACCGGTGCCTATGACGGCCTGTTTCATGGCGAAACCGTGAATGTTTTTGGGAGCAAATAATCATGAACCACGTATATATCGCAGCCATTTTGTTTGTGACCGGTTTTACCTGTTTTGCTAGTTTCTCATGGGGGGTTAAGGGCCATTTCCGATCAACCGGTAAAATGCCCCCCGGCATGAAACTTGTTAGCCTGCTGAGCCTGATTGGCTTTTTAAGCTTTGCCGGGCGGTTGGCCACCACCGACGTATCGACAAGCGCTGTATTTGCCTTGTGGCTGTTTGTGGCGTCACTGGCATTGTTCAACTGGACCATCAACGCGACCCGCCGCACCCCGCCGACCCTAGCTTTTGATACTGACAAGCCGGCATTTTTGCTACTGCACGGGCCTTACCAGTACGTGCGTCATCCGTTTTATCTCTCTTACATGCTGTTCTGGACCGGCACCGCAGTGGCATTCTCAGGGGCACTGCCATGGTTGACCCCGCTGGTAATGCTGGCGGTGTATCAACACGCTGCAAGCCGCGAGGAACGCAAGTTTGCCGATTCGGACTTCAGCAACGCCTATGCGGCCTATCAGCGCCGTGCCGGCATGTTTGTGCCACGCCCGACGATGCTTCTGAATGGCTGACCTCTGGTATTAGGTTGCGGGGGAGGCAGTGCCTCCCCCGGCGATTTATTGGCGCGGCTTAATTTTATTGATCATCACTGATAAACCGATGTGATGAAGTGTGCCCCCTCCCCCCAGCCTCTGACTCGGCACCGACAATGGGTTATCGCCGGTGGGCTGTTTGTTATTATCGTCCTGGTACGCGCACCCACCCTGTTTCGCTCAGTTCTAGATTGGGACGAGAGCCTGTATATTTTGATGGCGGAGCAGTGGCAGGCTGGGCATCTTCCCTACACGACCATCTGGGATAATAAGCCGATCGGGATTTATACGATATTCCTGATATTTCAGGTAATATTTGGCGACAGTGTCGCGGCGATCAGGCTGGCCACGGCGGTATTTGTGACGGCGAACGCCATTTTTATCTTCAAAATCTCGTATCATTTCTTGCAAGCCAAAACGGAGCCGCTGCGGAGCAAGTACGCAGTGTTTGCCAGCGTGTGTTATGGTATTGGCTCGTTGAGCAATGATGGCCTCGCAGCCAATACTGAAATTTTTATGACCGCGTTTACAACGCTGGCAATGCTGCTGGCCGTCACGCCAACGCCCAAGGTGTTACGGCGAAACGTCATGTGTGGCCTGATATTCGGCTTTGCGGTGATGACCAAGTATGTGGCGATATTTGAAGCTCCTGCATTGGCTTTTGCCTTGCTATATCTCAACCGGCCCAGCACGAGGAGCGCCTATGCCAGCCGCTTGCTGGCGACTGCGGCTGGCGGAATAATTCCATTATTGGTAACGGTGCTTATATATCTTCAGGCGGGAGACATTGGCATTTGGTGGCAGGACAGCGTAATTTCGAATATCACGCGAGTGGCAGCGGCTGTTCCCATTCCGGATATCAACGACGTTGGAATAAACCAATTGAGGAATTGGCTACCATTTTATGTGGCGCCCTTAGTTATTACTATTCAGCTTATGAGAGGGCGATTGCATGAAGTACGGAATTTCAATGCCTTACTTTTTGCGCTATTATGGCTCATTTGCGGAAGCTTTGGCGTCTATGCTGCTAAATCATTTTACGACCATTATTTTCTTCAGATACTACCAGCGCTTTGCCTCATACTAACCCTGAATATTGCATGGCTCAATCGGATCGGAAAGTGGACGATATCCGGACTTATGTTGTTCCCTGCGTTGGCCGGTTGGCATGCGCTTATTCAGGCTGCTACACCGATTATCACCGTGCAGGGCGTACACATTAGTATTCAACCCGACACGACCCAACAGGTCGCTCAGGAATTGAATGCGGTATTACAGCCGCAGCAGCATATTTATGTGTTTGATGATCAACCAATTATTTATAGCTTGACACACGAAGAGCCACCCACGAAATACGTATTTCCATCGGTGTTGACAACTTGTTTCCTGTCAAAAGTAGCCAAGGTTGATGCCGCTCATGAAGTTCACAAAATTTTAAAGCAACGACCCACTTATGTTGTACGTACGCTATACCCCGCCTCCGCAACAAACAATCGAAACTATGGGGTGTATCAGTTGGTTAACCAAACTCTGCGGGACAACTATCATTTGTGGCATCAGGTAGGCTCATCACAAATATTCCAATTGAACGCGGGAACAGCATTCAATTTACCCAGCGACGACGCAGTGGCGCCCGTTTGCGGTCATCCGAGTTGAAGGTTTTTTGCATTGGGCATTCGTATAAAATTTCGACGAAATGCAAATTGACACCCTCTTTAATGTGTTAGTTAAAAGTCTCAGGAACCTGAAATTCTGGCGCGATCGACATACGCTGTAGGGCTGGAGGTTTAGGTTTAATACCGCCGGAGGACCGCCATAGTTGCATTCGCCATACATAGGCCAAAACTTCGGCACAGGCGCGATAAAGTGCGACGGGCACCTGATCACCAGGTTCAACATGACGATACATGGCGCGCGCCAAAGGCGGGGCTTCAATGACCGGTATGCCCAACCCGCGAGCACGGCTAATAATCTCATCAGCTAGTAACCCAACACCTTTAGCCAACATGACGGGTGCCACATCTGTGCCACGTCGATAACGGATCGCAACCGCGAAGTGAGTGGGATTGGTCACAATCACCGACGCCTCTGGAATACGATTCATTTGCCTCGTACGCGCCATACGCCGCGCCATTGCCTTTTGGCGTTGGCGCACGTGCGGGTTACCCACCGCTTCCTTCATTTCATCACGCATCTCGGTATCTGACATCCGAAGTTTTTGACGATGCAGAAAAAATTGCAAAGCCACGTCAGAGATTGCGAGTACAATGATGCCAACACAAACTGTTGTTAGTATACGCACACATAGTGAAAAAATGATCTCAAAATCAGGGGTCCGGGCGGTAGATAGCGCGACGAAATTATTAGCGTTTGAAGAGATCATGAATGCGCCAAGACCGCCAATTATAATAAACTTCAAAAATGATTTGGCAGTTTCGGTTACACCCGACGCAGAAAATATCTGTCCGAGTCCGTGGCCGGGCATGAACTTTGACAAGTCGGGCATAAGTGGCTTCATCGTCAAAACCCATCCACCAGAAATCAATGTACTAGCAGAAGAAATGACGACGACGAGAACAACCAG
>NCFD01000180.1 GCA_002281005.1 Acidocella sp. 35-58-6
GGAATTATTGGAACGGTTGGCGGCGGCTTGCTGTGAAGCTGGGGTGCCGCTGTCAGTATGTGGTGAGGCTGCCGGGCGACCCTTGGATGCGCTGGCATTTGCCGCCATTGGGGTCACCACACTGTCAATGTCTGGCAACGCTATACTGCCAGTGAAAGCCATGCTGGCGGCTGCGGATTTGAACAGTTTTAGGCCGATTTTACGTGAATTACGGCGCACGGGTGCTGCGGGCGGCAGTATCAGGGAGCCTTTGACAAGCTGGGCACGCGAGCACCATTTGCCGGTTTAGCACGCCGGTGCTTTATAGCGTCGACCGCAGGATTTTTTATGGATCAACATCTCGAGACCTTTGTGATGCAGAGCGAGGCTGAGAGCCCGATTGACGGAACCGCCCGGGTTGGGATGGAGTTGCGCCAGGTGCGCGAGCAGCTTGGCTGGCCGTTACCAGACATGGCCGCCACGTTGCGGATCCGCTTGCCATATCTCGAAGCCATCGAGCGCGGTGATCTTTCGGCGCTGCCGGGTGTTGCCTACCAGACCGGGTTTATTCGCGCTTATGCACAAGCCCTGGGGCTTGATGGTGATGAAATATTGCGCCGCTTCCGGGCTGAGGGGTCCAGTTTCGCGGCAAAGGCTCATTTGAGCTTTCTGGCGCCCATACCGGACCGCGCCGTGCCGACGGGTGCGATTGTGCTGCTCAGTGCAATTCTGGTGCTGGCCGGATACGGGTTATGGTATCGACATACGGCGGCAGAGGCCAAACTGGCTGCGGCCATACCGAGCGTTCCCACTGAACTGGCGCCGTTGGCCGTACCACCCAAACCCCCGGCAGTGCCCTCGCCTATAACGTCACCGGCTACCGCTGCCCTCAGCGCCCCGGCTACCGCCCCCACCGTGGCACCGCCATCGGCCGTGGTTGCCGCCCCGGTTGCCGCGCCGCCTGCGCCTGACCTGGTGATCCAGGCCAGCGCCGATGATTGGGTGGAGGTACAGGATGCCAAGGGCAATATATTGTTCAGCAAGGTGCTCCATGCCGGCGATAGCTGGCCGGTGCCCGACATGCCGGGCCTGGTGATGACGGTAGGTAATGCCGGTGCCACCATTATCAGCGATAACGGCAAAGCCAGCGCCCCTTTGGGAGCACCCGGCATACCCTTGCATAATTATCAACTGACCCCGGCGATCGCCGCCGGGACCTCGACAACGGCGCCGCCAAAGACCAATTGAACGGCAGGAATTTAAGGACCGGCAATGAATTACCGTGAATACCAGCAGATCACCCGCCGCAAATCCCGCCAAATCAGCGTGGGCAATGTGAAGGTGGGAGGCGATGCCCCGATTAGCGTGCAGACCATGACCAACACGCTCACCACCGATGTGGAAGCAACCGTGGCGCAAATTCTGCGAGCCGAAACGGCGGGCGTGGATATCGTGCGGGTTTCCTGCCCCGATGAGGAGAGCACGGCAGCCCTCAAGCATATTGTGCCACGGGTCAATGTGCCGATCGTCGCTGATATTCACTTCCATTATAAGCGCGGGATTGAAGCAGCACAGGCAGGTGCGGCCTGTTTGCGCATCAACCCCGGCAACATCGGCAGCCCGGAGCGTGTGCGCGATGTGATCAAGGCAGCGCGGGATTATAATTGCTCGATGCGCATTGGCGTAAATGCTGGCAGCCTGGAGAAGCATCTGCTGGAAAAATACGGCGAGCCCAACCCTGAAGCCTTGGTGGAAAGTGCGCTCGAGCACGCCAAGATTTTACAAGACCATGATTTTCATGAATTCAAAATCTCGGTGAAGGCGTCGGACGTTTTCATGGCGGTGGCGGCGTATCAGCAACTGGCTGATGTGTGTGACCACCCGCTGCATATTGGCATTACTGAAGCCGGCAGCAAACGTGCGGGCACGGTGAAATCATCCATCGGTTTAGGCTCGCTGCTATGGGCTGGTATTGGCGATACGATGCGGGTTTCACTCTCCGCGGAGCCTGAGGAAGAAGTGCTGGTCGGCTGGGATATTCTCAAATCGCTCGGCATTCGCCATCGCGGCGTGCGGATTATCTCATGCCCGTCTTGCGCCCGGCAGGGCTTTAATGTGATCAAAACCGTGGAAACGCTGGAAGAACGGTTGGCGCATATTAAGACGCCGATTACGCTCTCGATTATCGGCTGCGTAGTGAACGGGCCCGGCGAAGCGCTGATGACTGACCTTGGCCTCACCGGTGGCGGCAATGGCAAGCATATGATCTATGCGGCCGGCAAAACCGACCATACGATTGATGGCGGCGACATGGTGGAGCATATTGTCGGACTGGTTGAGAAAAAGGCTGCGGCACTGGAAGCTGAAAAAGCTCTGGAAAAACAAGCCGCCGCGTAGCGAAGTTTCCTGACTGGCCTCCACCGTCATGCCGGCGCAGGCCGGTATCCATGACTTTTTTTCTCGTTAGCAATCAAGAAGTATATTTAAACCATGGCCCCTCCCCTGCAACCGGTTCGCGGCACCCGCGATTTAATTGGTGATGACGCCGCACGCCACGCTTACGTAGTGGACACGGCACGGCGAATTACCGCGCTGTATGGGTTTTCCGAGTGGCAGACGCCAATTTTTGAAGATACCAAGGTTTTCTCTCGCACATTAGGCGAGACCTCGGACGTGGTTACTAAGGAAATGTACACATTCGAGGATCGCGGAGGCGATTCCGTCACACTGCGCCCTGAAGGTACTGCGGGTGTTTGCCGGGCGCTGATTACGGCTGGGCTCACGCAAACGCTGCCGCAAAAGGTATTTTATAACGGCCCGATGTTCCGCTATGAGCGCCCGCAAAAAGGCCGCTACCGGCAGTTTCACCAGATTGGGGTAGAGCTTTTGGGCCCCAGTACACCGCTAGCCGATGCGGAAGTTATCGCAGCAGGCTGGCAGATTTTGAATGAACTGGGCGTGGCAAAAGATGTCGTATTAAACATCAACACGCTGGGCGATGCTGAATCGCGCGACAATTACCGCGCAGCGTTGGTGACATATTTCACCGTCCATGCGGAGAGTTTATCGGCGGACAGCAAAACACGGCTGGAGAAAAATCCGTTGCGGATTCTGGACTCCAAGGATGAGGGAGATCTGGCTTTGGTTGCCAATGCACCGATGATTTACGATCATCTCTCGGAAAAAGCCGCGCAATTTTATATGGGATTGAAAACGGCGCTGACGGGATTTGGCGTGCCGTTCACCGAAAACCCCCGCATCGTGCGTGGGCTGGATTATTATAATCACACCGCCTTTGAATTCGTTACCACGGCACTTGGCGCCCAGGGCACCGTGCTCGCCGGTGGGCGTTATGACGGCTTAGTGGAACAAATGGGCGGCCACCCGGTGCCTGGTGTCGGCTGGGCCGCAGGGATTGAACGTTTGGCCATGCTGCTGGAGAGCCCGCCCGTATCGACACCACCAGTGATTGTGATGGGGGAGGAAAAAGCCATCGAGGTGGCAGCGCATTTACATGCACATGGCGTGAAGGCCGAAATTTCGTTTCAGGCCGGCTTCAAGAATGGCTTGAAATATGCCAACCGCCGGGCCGCTAAATGGGCGGTGCTGGCAAACCCTGAGGGGCTGGTGCTAAAAAATCTTGACGATGGATCGCAGCGCGATATCACGCTTGTTGAACTAACCCCCTTGTTGAGGTCATGACGCCTACTTCTCAGGCAACTTTGACGAACGACACTGGCAACAACACCGTGGCTGTTGACGAATTTCGCCACCGCTTTCCGGAACTAGACGGTCTGCGTGGCATCGCCTCATTAATTGTTGGGTTGTTTCATGGTTTCTGTTTGCCTCTGTTAATCCCAACAACGATCCTCGGTGTGCCGGTCGTCGCCGCGGTTGAAGGGGTTATCAGTGGCGCTGTGGCTGTTGATTTGTTTTTTATCATGAGCGGGTTTTTTCTGTGTGGCATGTTGGACGCGATCACACTACGCAACCTCCCATC
>NCFD01000181.1 GCA_002281005.1 Acidocella sp. 35-58-6
GGTTGCCGTGGCGGTCGAATGCCAGCAGCGGCACCAAAATAAATTGAGGGGTCATTTCAGGGCCATCGGTGTGGCTGGTGCCAAACCGGCCGCTGACCATGGTGTCGCCTGGCTGCCATTGCCGAAACTGCAGAGGTTCACCGCGCTTGGGCGTAACGGGCAGGCAGATGTTGAACTTTTCGTGATGTAGCAGATTCAAAATTGGGATCGTTGAAATTTCGCCGTCAAGCGATGCGAATGCCGCTACGGTGGCACCGGCCGGTGGGCGGCAATCGCGCATGATATGGATTGCCATGGCCGCGCCCACGGCGGGGTCACAGGCAGCACGGTTGGCAAGTGCTGCGGCGCGGGCAGCGGATTTCGCTGACGCTAAATCCACCGGCGGGACTGCTTTACCGAATTGCGAAAAGAATTTTTACGCCGGTCCAAATTGATGTTAGAATCGCATCGATAAATTTGAAGATCGCGACGAAAATTCCCAGAAACCCGTATAAAATATTCGCAAAAAAATCGGCAACCGGTGAGCGGCGCTTGCGCGGGCGTCTGCGGGATGTATCGCCGCCAGACAGAACCTCACCGTTGGGCCCGAGCAGGGGTTCGTTATCAGCGGCAAATTCACCGCGCATTGTGAGTTCCGCGTGCGCAGCGTTGAGCTTTTTGAAACGCTCTTCGGCCTTGGCATTGCCGGCGTTCAGGTCGGGGTGATATTTTTTGGCGAGCTTAAGGAAAGCGACGCGGATTTCAGCCTGGCTCGCGCCACGGCTCACTTTCAGAATGCGGTAAGGATCATCTGCCATTATTGCCGTATAGCACTAAGTTTCAAAATGTTAATAGCAGAGTTGCAAGCGGAGCCACCCTGGCCGTTGGCTTTTTACATCCTCCCAAGGCCTGCTTGTGCAGGTGGGCACCAGATACCGGGACCAAAATCCCGACAGAGCCAGTTCCCGAGGGAGATGCTTACGGCCCTGGGGATGATATGCCTGACGAACCGGGCAGCTCCGTATCCTACTTAGGCGTCCGAGAGGTCCGCTGCAATCTCTTCCGCACGAGCGGTGAGGCGGCGCAGCCTGGCTTGTTTTTCAGCGGCGGCTTTTGTGGGTTTTTCAGACCCTGCCGCGGCCGGTGTGGCGGCGGCTTTGCGGGTGTCGTGCAATTCATCGGCCAGCAGCAATGCGGCCAGCATGAGAAGACGAGCCTCGCCAGACTGGCCCCCAATGGCTTTGATGCTGGTGATCCGCTGTTCGATTTCGGCGGCCATCTTCTCAAGGTGAGGCTCTTGCCCATCCTCGCAGCCAACCGTGTAGGCGAACCCGTTAATGCGTATTGTGACCTGCGCCATCGGGCCGGTTACTCCAAACTGAACTGATTTGAGGCATTGGGGGTTTTCAAGCCTGTCCGCAAGCGCTCGATCAGCGTATCAAGGGTTTTCAGGACCGCTTTGCGATCAATTCCAGCTTCGCCATCAACCCGGGGGCACTGGCTATCTCGGATATGCGGCGCAAAGCACGTTCCAGGCGTTCAAGGGTTTCGTCTTCAGTTTCAGACTCGGTCATGACTTGGTATCCTTATCACACTACTCAAGCCGAGGCACCGCTTTTAGGTCAAGTTATGGTTCTTCCACCAGCGGTTATTATTCATAGTCTTGCGCACGCAAATTTGGCGATCCAGCCGGGATTGCCTGTCACGTTGGTGTCGGCGCCAGGGGCGGCGCTCTATGGCGGTTGCCTGTGGTGGTCGGCGCTTTTAACTGAAGCTGGGTTCGATGGGCTTGCGCTGTTGGATTGCGGGGATGCCCCAGGCCGGGCGGTTGAGGCGATCCGGCTGGGGGTGCGGGGGATTATTTTAAGTAGCCCGTCGGAATTATGGCAGGCGGTAGCCAACGCCGCCGGTAAGAATGTGTTGATTTTAAGGACAGCGCCCGCGGCTTTGGACATGGCTGATCAGGGGGCTCTGAGGGCGCTTAACCGGTGGCTGGGTGGATGACAGCGCCAGCTTGTTGGACTAAATGCCGCACAGTTATTCAAAGGAGATCAACATGCGGGTTACCCAGCGGGTTAAAAAAATCCTCTCTCATTATGAAAGCGACAATCCGGGCACCAAGGGCAACCTGGCCAGGATTTTGATGGAGGGCAAGCTGGGCGGTACCGGCAAGCTGGTGATTTTGCCGGTGGATCAAGGGTTTGAACATGGCCCGGCGCGCTCGTTTGCGCCGAATCCCGCTGCTTATGACCCGCATTATCATTTCCAATTGGCGATCGATGCCGGGCTTTCAGCTTATGCGGCACCGCTTGGCATGATCGAGGCAGGGGCTGATACGTTCGCCGGTGCCATCCCAACGATTTTGAAGGTGAATTCCTCGAACAGCCTGGCAACCGACAAGGACCAGGCCGTGACGGGTTCGGTGAATGATGCGCTGCGGTTGGGTTGTGCGGCCATTGGTTTCACGATTTATCCGGGTAGCGAGTATGCGTTTCAGTTGATGGAAGAAATCCGCGAAATGGCGGAGGAAGCCAAGGCGGCTGGTTTGGCGGTGGTGGTATGGTCATACCCGCGTGGGCCAAATTTGGATAAGGTTGCTGAGACGGCCTTCGATATTTGTGCGTATGCCGCCCACATGGCCGCGCTGCTAGGGGCTCACATTATTAAAGTTAAGCCGCCGACGGCTGCGATATCTCTGGAAGCCGCGAAAAAATCCTATGCCAATATCGATGGCTCGACGCTGGCCAAGCGGGTGGAGCATGTCGTGCAGTCCTGCTTTGGCGGTAAGCGGATTGTGGTGTTCTCAGGCGGTGAGGCCAAGGGGTTGGATGGGCTATATGAGGAGGTCCGCGGCCTGCGTGATGGCGGGGCCAATGGCTCGATCATTGGGCGCAACACCTTCCAGCGTCCGCGTGAAGAAGCTTTGGCGATGCTGGCGAAGATCATTGAGATCTATCAAGGCAAGGCGTAAGCCTCGCGTGTTAACACTCGGCTTTCAGGAGTTTTAACACATGTTTCCATTACACAATGAAGGTCACCGCAGCGCCAATACTGGGTGTTTGCGGGCCTCGGTTCTCGGCGCCAATGACGGTATTGTTTCCACCGCGAGCCTGGTGCTCGGGGTAGCGGCTGCGGCTGGCACGCATCATGCCATCATCGTGGCGGGGGTTGCGGGGCTGGCGGCCGGCGCGATGGCGATGGCAGCCGGGGAGTATGTTTCGGTACACTCGCAGGCGGATACCGAAAAAGCTGACATGGCGCGTGAGCGGGCCGAGCTGGCGGCGGATTCGGTGGCTGAGCACAAGGAATTGGCGGGAATTTATGTAGCCCGTGGACTGGAGCCTGACTTGGCGGTTCAGGTGGCCGACCAATTAATGGCGCATGATGCAATTGGTGCCCATGCGCGTGATGAGTTGGGTATCATCGAGGCTACCA
Source organism: Acidocella sp. 35-58-6 (assembly GCA_002281005.1). Classification (GTDB taxonomy): domain Bacteria; phylum Pseudomonadota; class Alphaproteobacteria; order Acetobacterales; family Acetobacteraceae; genus Acidocella. The sequence goes on from NCFD01000181.1 coordinate 3,415, forward strand.
GTGCCAACCCGGTGCAGGCCGCGATGGCATCGGCCGCCAGTTTTGCGGTTGGGGCCGGAATGCCGCTGATTGTGAGTGCGCTGGCACCGCTCAATATATTGCCGATCGCGGTGGCTGCGGGTTCATTGTTGTTCCTGGCATTACTCGGGGCATTGTCCGCGCAGGCCGGTGGCGCACCGGTGCTGCGTAGCACGATCCGGGTGACGTTCTGGGGAGCTTTGGCCATGGCAGTGACAGCCGGGATTGGTGCGTTGTTCGGAACAACGGTGTGACGAGCGACTGCCAATTATATCTGATCACGCCGCCAGTATTGCCGGATAATTTTGCCGACCTACTGGCGGCTGCCCTGGATGCTGGCGGTGTGGCGGCGGTGCAGTTGCGGCTGAAGGATTTAAGTGATGGCGATTTGCAAAAAACCATCGAGCGGTTACGCCCGGTGGTGCAGTCGCGCGATGTGGCATTTCTCATCAATGACCGGCCTGATTTGGCGGTGAAGCTGGGCTGCGATGGCGCACATGTTGGGCAAACCGATATGAAGGCGCCGGCCGCACG
>NCFD01000182.1 GCA_002281005.1 Acidocella sp. 35-58-6
TGCCCTGAGCGCATAGCGGTGGAGGATAAAAACCGTGTGGCCCCGTAGCCACGCAAATAAGGCACGATTACCCGGTAGCCCACCTGCGCCAGCGGCGGCGCAACGGCATCAAACACCCTTGGGCTGTAAGGGAACCCATGCAGCAACATAATTGCCTGACCACCTGGGTCCCCGTGTTCTTCATAGGCAATGTTCAGTACGCTGGTGCTGACATGCCGGATGGTGGCGTTCAAAACGCGCGATCAGGATTTAGGCGAATAGAGCTCGCACCAGCCATCAGCGGCAATCACACCGGAGACAATTTTGCAGGCGTTTGGGGGCACAAACTGCACACAGCCACTGCATTGGGCACCATTGTTGGGCTTGGTTTGATAAGCCACCGAAGCCGGCGCGGCCTGTGCGCTCTGAGCGCTGGCGCGGGTGGCGAGGGCGGCCACACTGGTGCCGGCAATGACCGCAATCCCGGCCTTTAGGGCGGCGCGGCGGGAGGTGGAATACGAGTCTGAATTCATGATGATCCTCCAGGTTTATAGGGGCCATTATAGCCCTGCTTGCCTAATGTGGTCACTTACGGAAAATTTGCAATTCATCTGAACACGGTAGATGGCGAGTCTTTTTTCAACTCCGTGCCCAGCATACGCCCAATGGCGGCGGCATCGGTGCGGGCGCCATGTAGGCGGCGCTTCAGCAGGAATGTGCCGTCAACGCTGGCAACCAGTCCGGTGAGATGCAGGTCACCATCGGGCGTGGTGCGGGCATAAGCCCCGATGGGGGTGTTGCAGGAACCATCCAGCACCGCCAGCATCGAGCGCTCTGCGGTGGCTACGGCACGGGCATCGCGGTCCTCGATGGCAAACAGTAGTTCGCGCATTTGGGTATCTGATTCGCGGACCGTGATGCCCACAATGCCCTGCCCGGCGGCAGGCACCATGATCTCGGGATGGATGACCAGCGACGCCTGTTCGGCGAGACCGAGGCGGCGCAGGCCGGCGTAGGCCAGCAAGGTGGCGCTGGTGTTGCCCAGCGCGACTTTATCCAGCCGCGTTTGCACGTTGCCCCGAATGACCTCGCAGTTTAAATCGGGCTGCGCGTTCAGCAACTGCGCTTGGCGGCGCACCGAGGCGGTGCCGACATGGGCATTTTTAGGCAGGCAGTCCCACGGGTGCCAAGGGTCTGGTTTGGTGCAATCGGGGCCCAGAATAAGGACGTCGCGGGCGTCCTCACGGGCCAGCACGCAACCCAATACAATGCCGGGGCGCAGTTGCGTTTCCAAATCCTTCAGGCTGTGCACAGCGACATCGATGCGTCCGGCCAGCATCGCCTCGTCGATCTTCGAGAATAATCCTTTGCCGCCAATATCCGCGAGCCGGCAACCAGAAGCCTGGGTCGCATCGCCAGTGGTGCGGATGATGAGTTCTTCGGTGTTGAGGCCATTCAGCGCCGGACATATTTTTTGCAGCTTGGCGATGAAGTTGCGCGTCTGGGTAATCGCCAAAGGCGAGCCGCGGGTACCGACTTTTAGCGGCAACGTGCGTTCGTGCGCTGGCACCTGCACCAGTGATGAGTAACCGGTGCGGAACGCGACCGGAAAGCGGGAGAGATCCATGTTATGCGGCCCTGCGGATGCTTAACTCGTTCCATATGGTTGCCAGGGCCGCCACCAGATGCGCGATATCGGCATCAGTATGCAGCGGCGACGGGGTAATGCGCAACCGCTCAGTGCCGCGTGGCACGGTGGGGTAATTGATCGGCTGCACATAGATGCCAAACCTATCGAGCAACTGATCAGAGATGCTCTTGCACTGCACCGGGTCTCCCACGATGACAGGGACGATATGGCTGGGGTTGGCCAGATGCGGTACGCCCACATCATCAAGTGCGGCGCGCAGCACGGCCACCCGGTTATGCATCCGGTCACGCTCTGCACTGCTGGCTTTTAAGTGGCGGATGGAGGCCAAAGCGCCAGCAGCCACCATCGGCGGCAGGGCGGTGGTAAAAATGAAGCCCGATGCGTAGCTGCGGATAAAATCGCATAGCGCATGGGAGCCGGTGATATAACCGCCGATGACACCAAAGCCTTTCGCCAAGGTGCCCTCAATGACGGTGACACGGTGGCTGAGGTGATCGCGGTCCGACAATCCGCCACCACGCGGGCCATACAGGCCAACTGCGTGTACTTCATCAAGGTAGGTCATGGCGCCAAACTCATCGGCGAGGTCGCAAATACCCTCTATAGGGGCAACATCGCCATCCATTGAATACACCGATTCAAAGGCGATCAGTTTGGGCCGGCCTGGTTCGATGGCGGCAAGTTTCTCGCGCAGATCGTCGAGATTATTATGCTCCCACACCTGGCACTCGGCACGGCTATGGCGGATGCCCTCGATCATCGAGGCGTGGTTGCCGGAATCCGAGAGCACCACGCAGCCTTTCATGCGGGCCGCCAGCGTACAAAGTGTTGCCCAGTTCGACATATAGCCGGAATTAAACAGAAGAGCGGAATCCTTGTGGTGTAAATCTGCCAGTTCGCGCTCAAGCAGCAGATGAAAATGGTTGGTGCCAGCAATGTTGCGGGTGCCCCCGGCCCCGGCCCCGCATTTATCCAGCGCCTCATGCATGGCTTTCAGGACCGCCGGATGCTGACCCATGCCGAGATAATCGTTGGAGCACCAAACGGTGACATCACGCTTGCCGCGGGCGGCGTGCTGGGTAGCAACCGGGAACGACCCTGCTACCCTCTCGAGGTCAGCGAACACGCGGTAGTTGCCTTCGCGGTGCAATGTATCCAGTTGGCTACGAAAAAATTCTTCGTAATGCATGGCGTCCTCTTGGTGGTTTAGTGTTGATCCCTATGGTTTTATTCAGGCAGCAAGTTTCACGTCACAGGCTAAAAAGGCAGCAGCAAGCTCGCTTTCATGGATATTCTTGCCGATCGCGACCACGCGGGCTTGCTCGTCGCTGCTGGCTGCAAACGCGGTCATGCTGGCACGGCCGCCGGCCACATCGAAATGCAGCCAGCCGTTGCCGGATTTCGCGAGGCCTTTAACCCTCGCGATGGCACCAAATTTACCGCCAACGATCCCGTCGAGCACCGCTTGCAGGGCATCTGCGTTGCAATGGGTATGAAGCTCGGTATTCCAGGATGTGAAGCCGAGATCAGATGCCGCGTGGTTATGGTGATGCTCGTGGTGCTGTTCATGGTGGTCATGTGTGTCGTGGCCGTGGTGCGTATGACCAGCGTGGCTGCAATGATCATCGCATTCATGCGGCACTTCATCAGACGCCGCATTATCATGCACCAGCGCAATGCGGGCCTGCGGCAATGGCTCGGGATCAATATGTCCGTAGCGTGCGGTAACAATGGCAACCGCCGGGTTGAGGCGACGCAATGTTTCGGCTACCATCGTCCGTTCGGTGGCTGAAACAACATCGGCCTTATTGATGATTAATGTTGACGCCAGCTTGGCCTGCGCCGCGAAATGTGCGGGCAGTTTGGCGTAGTCTTCCAAAAATGCTCCGGCATCAATGATCGTGGTGATTTTCAACGCGCGTACAAAGGGCAGCAGGGGAGGGCGCTGCATCACCCCGATCAGCGAGGCGATATCGGCGACCCCTGACGGCTCGATCAGCACGCGGTCCGGGGCAAAGCGGCTGACGGTATCTTCCAGTTGCCGGGAAAGATCATCACGCAGCGAGCAACAGATGCAGCCGTTGGGTAGCTCCACCACGTCGGCGCCCTGGTTGTTCAGTAGCGAGCCATCCAGGCCCACCGAAGCGAAGTCGTTGACCAGAACAACGGTTTTGCCGGGCAGTGCGCCAAGGTCATTGAGGCGGCGGGTCATGAAGGTGGTTTTGCCGGCACCCAGAAAGCCCGCAACGATTTCAACATCGAAGGCTTTTGAAGGTTTACGTGAAGCCAAGCCCCATTTCCAAAGTTTGCCCGCTGGTAGCGGAATGACCAGGAACCAGTGTTCCAGAATGGCCAGGGCCATCATGGTGCCCAGAAACGTATCGCCCGAGCGTTCAAACGCGCTGGTGGCGCTGGCGGCATGTTCGAACAGCATGGTTGCAATCACCATCGAGACGGTAATGGAGATTGGAAAAAATAAATTCATCGGCTTTGATTTGAGGAAGCTCTTTAAAAACGTTAAATGCTCCGGTAGAAATTCCTCGTTGAGGTTCCGTACGCCGAAAAATACGTTGAGCTTGGCGCTCTGATGCATCCACCACAGCACCATGAAGGTCCACATGCCGATTTGGTTAGGCTCATGGTGGGTGAGGATAAATATGGCGCAGGCTGAGAGGATAATGGCGACTTCATGAAACAGGCTGGTCTCCACGGCGTGGCCAAAATGTTTCCAGCCACTGCAGCCTTCCGGGCAAGGTTCATTGCGCGTGCCGGTAACATAGCCCATGTAAAAGCTGATCTCCTGCCAGCCCCAGGCGAACAGCCCGAAAAAGAATGCTTCGTAGGCGCTCACAAGGCTGGTCTGGGTGGCGGTGATTTTCAAACCATACAGGCAAGATAATGAGACGATGGTGGCACCAACCATGCTGTATTTGAAGGTTTTGCGCGGCAAATTATCGAGAAAAATAATCGCGCCGGTGCTGAACCACCATACGAATAACGCGAACATCGCAGGATAAACATAGGCTTGCATGGTGGTGCTATCCTTACCAGGTTGGGGCGAGGCGGACGTCCTGCGGCAACGCATGACGCTTCGGTGTCAGCAGGAATAACCTGATAAAGGCGGTGGCTGCCTTGGCTTGCCGGCCTAGTTTAACCAGCTTTGCAACCGGGCCGGTTTTATCCTTGTCAGCCGCCATTTTGACGCTGATCTCACGCAGCGTCTCCAGCCCAGCGTGGAAGGCCGGGTTGTCAAGATCAAGACTGACCGGGAACGTTTGTTTGGTGATTTCGGAGGTGATGCGGAAGACCTGGAAATCATATTCGGTTGGGTCCAACCCGAGAGCGGCGTGGAACACCGGCCGGGCATGGTCGCGCACATACATGGTGGCAAATACCGCCAGCAGGAAAAACCGGATCCAAAGTTTGTTCACGCCGGTCAGCATCCAAGGGTTTGCCCGCATTAATAAGGCAAAGGCTTCGCCATGACGGAATTCATCGTTGCACCACTCGCGGAACCATTTGAAGATCGGGTGGATGCGTAATTCAGGGTGCCGCTCCAACTGGCGGTAGATGCTGATATAACGCGCATAGCCGATTTTTTCAGAGAGATAGGTAGCGTAGAAAATAAATTTAGGT
>NCFD01000183.1 GCA_002281005.1 Acidocella sp. 35-58-6
CCGTACCTGTGCGGCCCCAACGCCCAGACCTGCCTCGGCCGAGGGACGGCCGGTGCTAAGCTTCAAGCCATCGAACATGCCGCGCTTCGGCGTTGGCCGAGCCGGTGCTTCCCGGTCCCGCGTCGGGCGCTCACGCATCGCCGCCGGAATCGCGATTTCGCTCTCGGTACCGCGCCGGTCGACGCCAAACCCCCGGCGCTGGGCATAACCGGCCCGGTCGTAATCCAGCGTCGTTTCCTTGGCCTGGGACCGCGACAGCCGCGCCGTGAGCGCGCCCATGTCGCTGAATTCGGACCGATCGGCATACAGTGCCACCCCGTCGCGGTGCCGGGTCATCGCCACATAGATCATGTGCCGGTCCATCGAACCGGACGCCAGCACATAGGCCCGGTCCACCGTCGCCCCCTGGCTCTTATGGATAGTGGTGACGTAGCCGTGATCCACCGCCGCGTAATCCGCCATCGAGACCGAGACTGCCCGCCCCAGACCAGGCCCCTGAGAGGAATCCAGCCGGATCGATAAATGCCCCTCGGTGGCTTGTGCCACCGTACCCAGCATCCCGTTTTTGACACCCAGCTCTCGGTTGTTCTCGCGGAACAACACCCGGTCACCAGGGGCAAACGCCCGCGCCCCCTCGGTGGTCTGGTAGACCAGCTCGCCGGCCAACTCGCCTTGCGCCTGCCGGGCATCACGGATGGCGTCATTCAGCGCCGCAACATCGGCGCGCTGGTGCGCCAGCACCAGCCGCGAGCCCTCCGGCCGCGAATTCATATCCGCCATCACATCGCGCACGATGGTGCCGCGCGCGCTGGCCCCATCCTCGGCAAAATTAACCTCGCCGTGCTCCGCATAGGCTGCCAGCCCTTCGGCGGTACGGTGTCGGCCAAAATCCATCGACGCCGCCCGCTGCCAGCCCTCCCGCTGCCGCCGAATCCCCTCCAGCTCCACCATGCCAACCCGCTCGGCCACGGCGCGGAACGCCGCCCCCGCCCCGATAGGCTGCAACTGCTCAGGGTCACCAACCAGCACGATCTTGGCACCGGCCAGGTCAGCCTCGGTGATGAACCGGGAAAGCTGCTTCGAGCCCACCATCCCGGCCTCGTCGATCACGAACACGTCGCGCGGCCCGAGCTTATCAAAGCCTCGTTCCCAGCCCCGCTCCCATGACGCCAGGGTGCGCGAAGCAATGCCGGAAGACTCCTCCAGCCCCTCGGCCGCCTTGCCCGCCAGCGCCGCACCATGCACGCGATACCCTTGCGCCTCCCAGGCATCCCGTGCCGCCGCCAGCATCGTGCTCTTGCCCGCACCGGCGAGACCCACCACCGCGGAAATACGCTCAGGCCCGGTCACCGCCTCAATCGCCCCCACCTGCTCCGCCGCCAGCCCCGCACCGCCGACCAGGCGGATCGGCGCATCCTGCCGCGACACTGCCGCCGCGACATGCCGCCCCGCCACCCAATGATCGCGCCGCGCGGCCATGCGGTCGGCACTCACCGCCATGTCACGCTCAATCGCCACCATCTCCCGCGTCGAATACCGCGCGGATTCCACGACGCGGCCCGAATCATCGCGCCGTTCCGCCTGCAACTCCACCAGCGCCGGCGACGCCATGACTTGCGCCAGCGCGTTCTGGAATTCCTCGGCCTCGCCAATATACCGGTGCAGCGCCCGCGCCACGTCCTGACGGTCGAATACGCTCTTCTCACCCGTGAGAATGGTCAGCACCTGCTCGGGCTGCTCACGGATCAGCGCGGCATTGCGCCGCGCCGCCTCCTCATCGAGCCTAACCCGCGACACCGGCTTGCCGCGCCGTTCCATCTGCGTCGCATGCACACCGACATGCTGCGTCGGCTCAATCTCCAGCCCGCGCCCTTGATGCGAGCGATGATCAATCCGCACATCCAGCCCGGCCCGCGCCAGATGCACATTTGCCCGCTGCTCCCAGGCAATCCGCATATCCCGCACCTGCTGATGCGTGTTCGGCAGTCCCAGCGCCTCTAGCTTCTTGTTCTCAAGCTCAAGCTCGGATTTCGCGCCCAGGCCATGCGGGGCATCCGGTCCAATTTCCACAACCTTCCGCGTCGTCATCATGATGTGGGCATGGTGGTTCAGCACATTGCTGTCTCGGTGCGGGCTGTGGATCGCAAAATCCACCGCCACCCCATACCGGTCGGCCAGCCCCTGCGCAAAATCCCGCACCAGCGCCAGCCGCTGCTCGGCCGTCAGCTCATGCGGCAGTGCAACCTCGATCTCCCGCGCCACCCGCGCGTCTTTCCGTTTCTCGGCCGCCTCCGCCGCGTTCCACAAGGCCGAACGGTCTTTGGCCCATTCGGCATTCGCTCCTTCCGGCAGCACGATTTCGGAATGCTCAACGCCGGAACGCCGGGTAAAATCATGGGTCAAGCCATCGAGCTCGTTGGCCAGCTTTTCGGCTGCACGGTAGGCGATGGCGGCCACGGCACTTCTGCCGGATGCCCGAGAGATCGGCTTTACGCTCAAATGATAGATTGCCATCGCATAACTACTCTATCAAGCACTGAGTTGCGCAGCAACTCGTAAGTGCGCCCTTCAGTGTCTTTCGCTTTGCTCAAGATCCCTGCGGTTGGTCTGTCGTACATAAGTGACTTTTTACACTGATGCAGCCAAAATATGGTGCTTTAGGAGAGTCAAAGCATAAGAAGTTTGCAAACGATGCGCGCTATGTGCAAGAATTTTTTAGCCTGCGCGGCGGCAGATGGCTTTAGAGGAGCGGTATCGATATGGCGAAAAAGACAATTGCTGAACGGCTGGCCCAGCTTGATGCCCAGCGTGAGGCGTTGCGGGCGCGCCTCGGCAAAGAGGAACGCGCCAAAGATACACGCCGCAAAATCTTGCTCGGCGCGCTAGTGCTGCATCGGCTTGGCGAGGACAAGCGCGAGTTCGACAAAACCCTGAAAGAATGGCTGCAACGTGAGCTGCCGGGATTTCTCACGCGGGAGGACGATAAAGCTCTGTTCGCCGATCTTCTGGCCGCACCGGCTTCAATAGCAGAACAAGCGTTTCCAAACCCCAGCCAGGCCGCACCAACGGCAACGGACGGAACAGCAGAAACGTGATGCCGTTGAAATGCAATCTGGCTTGCCGATAGCCCGAAAAGGGAACGCGAACTTCTTTCCTCTATGCAGTCTTTTTGCGGTGTTGCCACCACCCATGCCGGTTGTGCGCCAGAGCGAGCGCGGAGCGGGAGCCGCGTAGCGCGGCCCCTAGGGCCGTCTGGCGTTGCCCCAGGCCGTGACAGGGAAAAGCTGGACACACGTTTCCCGGGGCCAGTTTGGCACTAGCCGGATCACATCTGCGGCCCATAAGGGCCGCCGCTCCTAAAGCTGAAATCGCGTAGCGATTTACCGCATCATGCTGTCTTCTTTGGTTGTCATCGCCATTTTGAGCCGGGAAAGGGCCTGCGCCAGTCTGTCTTTGGGCTCACTGGTAGCTGTAGAAAGAAATGAAAAATCTTGATTTTGGGTTCTAGGGGGATTTTCCGACTTAGAGGATGAACCAAAGGAAGCGGCGGCGGTCACTGCCCCTTCACGGCTCTGTGCTGCCCCCATAACCCCCTCACCTCTTGCTTGCGGCGCAGAGGCACACGGCAATGGATCACGGAAAATGTACGCGTTGCTGGTGCGGATCAGCCGCGAGCGTAGCGCCAGCTTGCCGAAGAGATCCAACTCGCGGAATTGCACCCGGATCAGCCGGTTCACCCAGGTGAGGATCTCCGCCGCCTCCAACGCCCGGATCGCCTCGTAAACCGTGTCCCGGCAGCACTGCGCACGCTGGGCGATCGTCTCGTAGCTCGGAAAGCAGCGACCGTCCCGGCTGTTGTGGAAGCCCCATAGCAGTGCCTCCAGCACCTCCAGCGTCGCCCGCGTCAGTGGCCCCCGGTGCTGCCCCGGCCGCTTGTGCCGCG
>NCFD01000184.1 GCA_002281005.1 Acidocella sp. 35-58-6
CGTTTGCGGATGGCAGTCGCCGGCCACGATGAAGACGTTGCTCTGGCTTTTGACGGAGCGCCTGGCCAGCGTCATGGCTTCAGCCGCAGCGGTGGCTTCCTGGTCTTCCGTTGTCTCTACATCAGCATTCATCACCTTGCCTCGTTTCATGTCCGGTTTAGGTTGCACAATCGAGACTAATATGAACACTTCCTCTTATTAACGCAAAGAGCATCACTATAACGTATAGGGCATGGCAGGTCATTTGTCATCCCCCACCTGATAAAAAATTTCATTTTATGCTATTTTTGGCGGGTTTTGGCCAGTTCTTCAGCCACCAATTCCTTTTTGGAGAGCTTACCGACCATCGTTTTTGGCAAGGTTTCACGAATTTCAACCTCACGCGGTATCTCAATTTTATTCAAATGTCCCACCAGAAAAGCCTTGATCTCGGCTGCGGTGGCATTTGCCCCAGGCCGTAACGTCACGAACAGCTTGGGTGCCTGGCCGCGATAATCATCCGGCACGGCAATGGCGATAGCATCCTGCACCGCCGGGTTTAAATACGCGGCCTCCTCGATCACCCGCGGATAAACATTAAATCCGCCGCATAAAATCAGGTCTTTTATCCGATCAACGATAAATAAATAGCCATCATCATCCAGGTAGCCAATATCACCCGTGCGCAGCGCACCATCCACGAACGCCGCTTCAGTGTCAGCGGGGCGGTTGTAATAGCCCTTCATCACTTGCGGCCCACGCACACAAATCTCACCGCGCTCACCCGTGGGGCGCAGCGTTTGCGGGGCCTCCGGGTCACGGATTTCAATTACCGTGCCGGGCAGGGCAACCCCCACCGACCCGCGCCGCACACCGCCCACCGGTGTGGCCGTCACCACTGGCGAGGTTTCCGAAAGACCGTAACCTTCGAGAATATTGCACCCCGAAATCCGCTCAAACCGGTCAGCCGCCTCCGCCGCGATCGGTGCACCGCCTGAGATACAAAATTTGATGAAGCGTAAATCATGCCCAACACCCTTGGCCTCAGCGGCATTGCAGATGGCGGTGTAGAGTGTTGGCACCCCTGGCATCACCGTCGGCCGACGGGCAAAAATCAGCTTCATCAGTTGCGCCATGTCCAAGCGCGGCAGCAACAACAACTCGGCGCCAATCGTCACACCAATATTCATCACCACTGTCATGGCAAATACATGGAACAACGGCAGCACGCCCAAAATCCGCTCCTGCCCCTCCACCAGTGCCGGGCCGGAGTCCAAAACCTGCTGCACGTTGGCGGTAATATTGGCATGCGTCAGCATCGCCGCCTTCGGCACCCCGGTGGTACCGCCGGTAAACTGCAAAGTGGCCACATCGTTCAACGGGTCAATCATCACCGGTGCCGGCTTGGCGGCCACGCTGCTCAACGCCGCAAACGAAATATACGGCGCCCCGGCAGGAATTTTTGCCAGCTCCTTGGCCTTAAACAGCTTAAACAACAGCCCCTTCAGCCCCGGCAACGCACCCACCATCGAGCACATCACCACCCGCTTGAACACGCCGTTGGCCGCCAGCTTGCCGATTTTATCCTGGATCATCACCAGGTCGATCGAGACGATAATCTCGACGCCGGCATCCCGTGCCTGGTTCTCAATCTCGCGCTCGGTATAGAGCGGGTTGAAATTCACCACCGTGCCGCCGGCCTTCAAAATCGCGAAATACATCACCACAAAATACGGTGTGTTGGGCAGGCAAAGCCCCACCTTCACCCCACGCCCGACGCCGATTTTCTGTAAACCCGCGGCGGCAGAATCAGCCAAACGGCCAATCTCAGCCCAGTTATAGCGCTTGCCCAGAAAATCCACCGCAGGCCGGCTGCCAAAACGCTGCACCGCCCGGTCCAGCATTTGATGGACTGGGATCGGGGTGAACTGAAACGCCACGGCGGCTGACCGCTGGCTTATGCCATCCATACTATCCTCCGGCTCGGCGATCATGGTTGACTGTGCCGATTACGTAATTAGCTAACGTTAACGTTATACTAACTGGTCCGCATCCAACGTGCAAGGAACCCTGTATAACACAAATCAACAAAAAAAACGGGGCCAAATGGCCCCGCTCGGAAAAACAACCTGAGGTAATTGTTAGATCAAACCGCTTTGAGGTTGATTGCCGCTGCCTTGCCGCGCTCCATGGCGATGTCGAATGTGACCTTCTGGCCCTCATTCAGCCCCCGCAGGCCAGCCGATTGTACCGCTGTAATATGAACAAACACATCCTTGCCGCCGTCCGCTGGCACGATGAAACCATAGCCTTTGGTGGTGTTAAACCACTTTACTGTCCCGGTAGCCATTCTTAGTCGTCGCTCCTTATTACACCCACCGCGCGCCCGCCGCACGGATAAGAGGGACAACCGGTGATTGGGAGGTCTTGTATGCTTCCCGTCACCAGGACCGCGAGCCAAGTCAAGCCAAAGTCGATTGCCCCTAAAGTGACGCAGAAACGCATCGGAATGTCAACGATAACCTTAAAACCCCCATAGCTGGCCTTGATCATGCGGTTTTTATTACGTTATGCGGCATAAATATCCGGCCGTTTTATTGCAGCGCCCCTGCTCTTCCTGTTTCAGTGAATTCGCGCCATAACCGCCTCAAGATTAATAACACACTGAGGAGCCAAACTATGTCGGACGCTGATATTGTTGCGATTAAGCCCGAAATTGCTGCGCACGCGCTAATAAACGCTGCCCAGTACAAGGATATGTACGAACGGGCCGCGACCCAGCCGGACGCTTTTTGGGCCGAAGAATGCAAGCGCATTACCTGGATGAAAACCCCCACCAAAATCAAAAACACCTCCTACACCGGCGATGTTTCGATCAAATGGTTTGAGGACGGCACACTGAACGCTTCCGCCAACTGCCTGGACCGTCATTTGGCCGAGCGCGGCGACCAGGTGGCGATCATCTGGGAGGGCGATGACCCTAACACCTCGCAAAAAGTCACCTACCGCCAGTTGCATGAAAAAGTGTGCCGCCTCGCCAACGCCATGACCGACCTCGGCATCAAAAAGGGCGACGTGGTCACTATCTATCTGCCGATGATCGTTGAAGCCGCCGTGGCCCTGCTGGCCTGTGCCCGCATCGGCGCCATTCACTCGGTGGTGTTTGGCGGCTTCTCACCGGACAGCCTTGCCAACCGTATCGAGGATTGCAATTCCGTCGCCTTGATTACCGCCGATGAAGGCCGCCGTGGTGGCCGCAAAGTGGCACTAAAAGTGAACGCCGACGCCGCGCTGAAAGGTTGCCCGAGCGTGCGTAACGTCATCGTGGTGAAAGCCACCGGCGGCGATGTGAACATGCAGGCCGGCCGCGACGTGTGGTACGAGGATGTCACCGCCAAAGCCTCGCCCATCCACACCCCCGCGGAAATGAACGCCGAGGACCCGCTGTTCATCCTCTACACCTCCGGCTCCACCGGCAAGCCGAAGGGTGTGCTGCACACCACCGGCGGCTACATGGTGTGGGCCAGCTTCACCCATCAATACGTATTCGATTATCACCCCGGCGAGGTTTACTGGTGCACGGCGGACGTGGGCTGGGTAACCGGCCACACCTACATTGTGTACGGCCCGCTCGCCAACGGCGCCACCACCCTGATGTTCGAGGGCATTCCCAACTACCCGGACACCTCGCGCTTCTGGCAGGTGATCGATAAGCACCAGGTGAATATTTTCTACACCGCACCTACGGCTATCAGAGCCCTGATGCGCGACGGCGAAGGCCCGGTGAAAAAAACCTCGCGCAAATCACTGCGCGTGCTGGGCTCGGTCGGCGAGCCGATCAACCCGGAAGCCTGGAACTGGTACTACCGCGTGGTGGGCGACAGCCGTTGCCCGATTGTGGATACCTGGTGGCAGACCGAAACCGGCGGCATTCTCATCTCCCCGCTGG